>WRMT01000030.1 GCA_009777005.1 Methanobrevibacter sp.
TAATGGAGTTTTTTATTTCAACAGCATTTCCTACTTTAACATTATCCCCAAAGTAGCTATTACCTCTAATATAAGAATTAGGACCAATATCACAATTTTTACCAATATAAACAGAACCTTCTATATAGACTCCGGACCTTATAATACTTCCTTCGCCTAAAAAGATTTCACCATGAACATGTGCTCCATCTTCAATTTTCCCTTTTATATTGGTTTTAATTTTCTCTAAAAGAATTTCATTTATTTCAATTAATTCCCAAGGACGACCTACATCAATCCAATTTTTTTCTGTTTCATATCCTCTAACAATTTGCCCTTCATTTATTTGCATAGCTAATGAGTCGGTTATTTCATATTCTCCTCTTTCTGATACGGTAGTTTTAGCTATTTTTTCAAATATGTCTTTATTAAAAATATATACTCCAGTATTTACAAGATTACTTGGTGCTTCTTTTAACTTTGGTTTTTCTACAATGTTTTTCACTATATTGTTTTCAATTTCTACAACACCAAAATGGCTTGGATTTTCCACTGTTTTTAAAACCATTAAGGTATCAGGTTTATGTTCCAAATATTCATTTAATATGTTTTTGATTAAATCTCTATCTAAAATTATATCTCCATTTAGAACAATAAAAGTGTCATTCACAAAATCTTCACCATAATCAATTGCATTAGCTGTTCCAAGTAATTTTTTCTGAGTTTTGTAGCTAATTTTTACTCCAAAATCCTCACCATCTTTAAAGTAATCTTTAACCATTGATTCTTTATAGTTTACAACTAAAAGAATGTCTGTTATCCCACTATCTCTTAATGCTTCAATGTTATATTGGATAATGGGTTTTCCAGCTACTGGTAGCATTGTTTTTGGTTTTGTTAAAGTTAATGGTCTCATTCTTGTTCCTTCGCCTGCACTTAATATTATTGCTTTCAATGCTATTCCTCCTCAATATTTAACAATTTTTAAACATTATAATTTATATTTTTTCAATAGATCTAATAATTATATTAGACAATTAGGAATCTAAATAATTATATTAAAGAAACTATGAATCTAAACAATTATATTTGAATAATTATGTATCTAAATAATTATATTAAAGAAACTATGTATCTAAACAATTATATTTGAATAATTATGTATCTAAATAATTATATTTGAATAATTATGTATCTAAATAATTATATTAAAAAAACTATGAATTTAATACTAATATTAAAAAAACTAAATAATATTATAATTCTTTAAATTTAATTTAAATTACTTTTAATGATTTTTATTTTATATTAACTATTATTTTAATATTTATCTTATTTTTATTTTATGTTAAATAGTTAATACTAATGCTGTCAATTTAAGAAAAAAATTCTTAAATTTTTAATATTAAAAGATATTTTTTTTTTTTTTTTTATTTTGGTAAATAATTCAGTTTTATAAAAAATAAAGTGAAACCTCTTTAAGTTGACATCATTGGTTAATCATTAATAAATTTTACTTTAACAATGAAAATAATTATTAAACCTGTGTTACATTCAATTAAAATATAGAACACGTGATTTTTCCAAAATATAATACAGAATCAATTTAAAAAAATAGCTATAAATTGATATATATTAATAAAATAGCTATAAATAGCTATAAATTGATAGATGTTAATAAAAAACTTTTTGACACAATTATAATTGGTCATTAGCTCAATAGCTTTTCAATTATTTCAATACAACTATCTTTAATAAATTCTACTCGTTTTTGATCTTTAGCTTCTAGGGTGACTCTAATATAGTCTTCAGTACCAGAAGGTCTAACTAAAACCCAACTACCATCATTAAAAGTTAATCTAAGTCCATCGATAGTATTAACATTAGCTATATCTTCAAATTTTTTAATTAGCAAACCTTGAATGTTTTCCATAACATTCAATTTATCTTCTTTAGAACAAGGTATTTTTTCTCTAAGATTTGGATAATTAGGGATATCATCTAATAATTTAGATAAAGGACCTTTTTTTGAAACAATTTCAGTAATTCTAAGACCTGAAAGAATTCCATCAGGACACATACAAAAATCAGGATGTAACCAAGTTCCAGATGGTTCTCCACCAAAAGTTGCATTTTCTTCGCAAATAGCTTCAGCTACATTCACATCTCCAACTTTAGTTCTTACAACTTCTCCACCAACAGATTCTAAAGCTTCATCTATGGATAATCCTGCATCTACTGTTGTTATGATTTTCCCACCAAATTCACGAGACACAATAGCAAGTAATTTATCAAAATCACTTATTCTTCCTTGTTCATCTACTGCTATCATTCTATCAGCATCTCCATCATGAGCTATTCCAATATTTGCTCCAGTAGCTGATACGACTTTCATTAAATCTTTCAAGTTATTTTCATTAGGTTCAGGATTTCTTCCAGGGAAAAATCCATCTACTTGGGAATTCAAGGTAATTACTTCACAACCAGCACGTCTAAATATAATAGGAGAAAGTTCACTACCTGCTCCTGAGGCAGGATCAATAACAACCTTTAAACCTGGTTTAATATCAACAAGATTTAACAATTCATTAATATATTTTTCTTTAATATCCTCAATAAAATAGATATTTCCTATATTTTCCCAACTAACATTGATAAATTCCTTAGAATAATAAATTTCCTCTAGTTTTTCCTCTTGAGATGGAGTATATGCCATTCCATTTTTATTCCATACTTTAATTCCATTATACTCTGAAGGGTTATGTGAAGCTGTAATCATTATTCCAGCATCTGCATCAAGTTTAGCTACTGCATATCCAACAAGAGGAGTTGGAACCATTTTCAACTTTAACACGTTACAACCAGACTCAAGCAGTCCTGCACAAATTGCATTTTCAAGCATTTGATTGGATGTTCTTGGATCATATCCAACAACAACATCTCCCTTTCCATTCAAATAAGTAGCTATAGCTTTTCCAACATTTAAAGCTAATTCTGCTGTTACTTCGCCTTGGATTTTCCCTCTTATTCCAGAAGTTCCGAAAAGCTTTTCATGTTTACCAGATCCGTTACTTTTCTTACTTTTTACTGACATTTTTAGTCTCCACTTCTTAAAAGATAAAATTTTACTTAAACAAGATAAATATCTCTTTAAAATTATTTAGGTATTAAATTAAATATTTATTTTCATTGGATTTTGATATAAATGATTTTTATTTTTTTTTTTTAATAAAAATGAATTAAATATTCATGTTTTTCTTGATTTTTGATATAAATGATTTTTATTTTTTTTTATAAAAATGAATTAAATATTCATGTTTTTCTTGAATTTTAATATAAATGATTTTTATATTTTTTTTAATAAAAAGGAATTTACTATTCATGTTTTTCTTGAATTTTAATATAAATGATTTTTATATTTTTTTTAATAAAAATGAATTAAATATTTGTTTTTATTGGATTTTGATATAAATGATTTTTATATTTTTTTTTTAATAAAAAGGAAATAATAATAATTTTTATTAATAAATTAATTTAATTTAAGCAAAATTACAAATGTTTAAAATTCCAATATTTATTAATATTAAAAAAATTAATTTTGAAAAATACTTTATATTATTAATTTAAAGGTGATTAATTTAGGATTATTAATTATGAGATTATTAATTTAGGATTATAATTGAAGATTATTAACTCTGAAAGGTTACTATGATTTTATTCATGCTCCGAATTTTTTAGAGTTGTTCATTAAATCCATAAGAATATCCATTACATCTGATCCTCTAATTCTGCAAAGTCCACCTTTAGGGGCTTCAATTTCACTAAACTGATTAACATCATCAACACGAACTTCTGGACCATAAATTATCATAGGCACTGGATCTGCAGTATGATCCATAGTAGAAATTGGAGTGGAATGATCAGCTGTTAATATTATATAACAATCTTCAAGATTTAATAATTTTTTAATAACAGTTTTATCTACTTTTTCTATAAAATTTACTTTGTCCTGCGGGTTTCCATCATGTCCTGCTTCATCAGCACCATCAATATTTATTAAAAAGAAGTTATGGTCATTTTTGTTGACATTTTTAATGATTGCATCAGTAATATTATCTAAGTTTGTGTCAACTCCACCTGTAGCTCCTTCAACTTCAACAATATCCATACCTGCAAACTTAGCTATTCCTAATATAAGACCTGTTTCAGCTATACACATGGATTTAACATTATATTTGTCATTTAATGATTCAACTTCAGGAACTGCTCCAGCTCCTCTTGGAATTATTATATTAGCAGGATTTTGATTATTTTCAATTCTTTTAATATTCACTGGATGATCTTTTATCATTTCATAGGATTTTTCAACAACTTTATTTAAAATATCTGCAGTTTTTTCAGCTTCTTTACTTCCGTCAGTAGCTACAACCTTTTTAGGGGATTTTCCTTCTTTTTTAGGATCAGCATCAGATACCTTATCAGACAATCCTTCTCCTCTTAAGACTAAAACTGCTCTATGGCCTGTTGATTCTTTAAAAACTATTTCAATGTCTTCATAACCTTCAATAATCATTTTATTTAGAGATTCAACAATATCTTCTCCACCTTCTCTTATTCTTCCAGCACGACGATCGGTTATTATATTGTTATCATCTGAAGTTGAAAAATTGCATCTAAAAGCTATATCTCCAGGCATAACTGAAATTCCAACTCCTGAAGCTTCAAACGGACCTCTTCCAGTGTAAACTTTATATGGATCGTAACCTAAGATAGAAATATGTGCAGTATCACTTCCTGGAATTATACCTGGCTTAATGGAGTCCATTATTCCGTTTATTCCTTTTTCTGCCATTTTATCCATATTAGGAGTATTAGCTACTTGTAATGGTGTTTTATTATTAAGATCTTTTAAAGGACGATCTCCTAATCCATCCATTATTAAAATTATTCCTTTCATGAGTATCACAATATAGTATTGATTTAAATTAAATATTTTTTAGATTATTTTTTTTTACATGAAAATTCAACATAAAGTATTAATAAATTTGGAAATAATTAATAAACACTTCATCAAGAATATATTGATAATCAAAACATATAAATTTTTAAACTTGAAAATGTTTTTTCATGAAAATGTTTTTTATATTTAGATGTATGAATAAATAATCTTAGAAATATTAATGTTCCCGTTGTACTAGCGAATACTTATTTATACTTTTTAGATAATTCATAAGATTTAAAAATAATAAAAATGTTTAAAAAATAATAATAAATAAAATAATAAAGATTACAACTGTTTAAGGGATAGTAGAAATTATTCCTACAATAGCTCCTGTAATAGTAGCTAAGAGATTTACATGTTCATTATTCAAGAAACTTCGCTGTTCTAAAACAGCTCCAAGAATACTATCCATAAAGCAACCAATAGTCCCTGATACAATAGCTATTTTAAGTGAAAGAAAAGGATCAGTTATTATTCCAAGTAAATAAGCAGCTAGTCCAATGATTCCTGCTCCTAAAATTCCAACAAGAGTTCCTAAGGTTGAAATTGCTCCATCTGTTCCAGGAACAACTTTTTCCATTGTTGTTATGAGTCTTGGTTGTTGAAGTATTCCAAGTTCACTAGCCATTGTATCGGCAGTAGCTGTTGCAATAGAACCAATAAATCCTCCAACAAATGGAAGATAAAAACCACCAAAAGCAGCCATTATGAAAGCAACCACTCCATTTGAAATAACATTTTTTGCAGTTCTTTTACCTTCATAAATGCCTAATTGTATCTTATAATCTTTTTTATATCTAGTAACAAAAAGACTTAAAGTTAAAAATAGTAAAATTAAAAATAACCAGTTCACACCTGCAGAGAATATAATTATAATTCCCATGATAACCATAGAAAGAGAACCCCATAAATCAAGAGCTTTTCTGTGATAGGTTAAAGTTCCAACTAAAAGAAGTAAAATTACATATCCCCAGTTTATCATCAATGTCTCTTCCATCTTACCACGTGTATTAGATTTATATTATGTTTGTTTCCTTTTATCATCAATGGCTCTTAATCTTACCATACCATAGCTATATTTAAAATAATTATTATATATATTTAACCTTTAAAATTTCAAAAAAGGTCCAATCAATAGAATTATTTAAAAAAAATAGCTATTTATCCATAAAGTACATTAATTTTCTTTATAATAAAAATTTTTAAAAGTTTATATGTTAAAATCATTTTAAATGAATTATTGTTTGAGTATATCTAAAAATCATAAATTTTTAAGCTTTATTAAATTTTTAAAAAAAGATTTGAATTATAATGAAATACTTTTTTTCAAAAATTATAATTTTATATATTGAGTATAATTTTTTTTAATTTAGTTTTTATGAATATTAACACTGTTAATCACCTCCTTTATATTTTAAATAAAAAATAAATTTAATTTAATTGAAACACTCTTTTTATTAAAATAATTTAAAAAAATAAATTATTAAATTAGATTTTTTGAAATACTCATATATAAAAGGATTAAACTAATTACTTTAAAAAACTTATTTATTAATTAAAACAAAGATTCATTTAGTTAAGAAAAATAAAATTTTTAATAATAATATTTTTGTTTTGAAAATTTAGTTTATTTAGGGTTGAAGTTTAAATCTGTTTAAATAATTTTAAAGAGGGTTACCATGGACTGGAAAAAGGTTACACTATTTATAAGCAGTACATTTAATGATATGCACTGTGAAAGGGATTATTTAGTTAAAAATGTCTTTCCAGAGTTAAAAGACTGGTGTGAAGAGAGAAAAATACATTTAGTCGATGTTGATTTACGTTGGGGAGTTACAGAAAAAGACACTGAAAATGCAAATACTGTAAGGACTTGTCTAAAAAATATTGATGAAAGTAGACCCTTTTTCTTATGTTTTTTAGGTCAAAGGAGGGGATGGGTTCCTCCAAAAGATGAAATAAATTTAGAAACAATTGAAGATTACCCAAAAATAGAAGAAAGAATTGGTAAAAAGTCTGTAACAGAGTTAGAAGTTGACCATGCACTTCTTTCACCTCTATGTGAAAATCAAAAAGAAAATTGTCTTCCAGTAAAACACGCCCTATTCTTCTTCAGAGACCCAAATTATCTAAAATATCTAAATGAAGAACAAAAAGAAATTTACACTAATATAAAATGTAAAGACAATGAATTACTTAAAGAAATCCAAAATAATGAAAGAGTTAGCTATGTAGATAAAAAGTTAGAAGAATATAAAGAAGAAATAATAGCTAAGTCCTATGAAAAGGATTCAAGATCAAGATTAAACTTTTACATTGGAAATTGGGAAGAAGAATATATTGTTCCAGAACTTGCACATATGGGTGAAAAAGTAGCTACAGGAGGATTCACTGATTTTAACATAGCTAATGACACTCTTAAAGATGTTATTTTAAAACAATTAAAAGAAGAAATAGCTAATGCTTTTCAAAAAAACATGGAAATTAAAGAAACTAGTGATTTACAAAAAGAATTAGACCAACAAGACCTATTTAGAGAAAATAACACCCAAGGATTCATTGCAAGAAAAGAAAGCTTCCAACAATTAGATGATTTTCTTTACAAAGATAAAAACAGTTTGTCCTTTTTAACTGCTGAGGCAGGTCTTGGAAAAACCATGCTCTTAGCTAATTATTCTAAAACACTAAAAAAAAGAATAGAAGATGGAAAAAATTTCAACCTTTACACTCGCTTTAGCGGAGTTTCAGATAAAAGTGGAAACACCTTTGACATATGGAAATCTATCCTAGAAGAAGCAAAAATAGCTACACCCGATAAATTCAATAGCTTAGATGATTGGATTTTCAACCAAGAAGAACTACAAAAGAATATAGATGAGGTTTTTGAAAAGTTAGCTGATAAAGGAAAAACAGTAATTATTATTGATGGGATAAATCAGTTAAGTAATGGTTTAGCTATGGTTAAATGGTTGCCTCATAAGATTCCAGCTAGTTTAAAAATTATATTAAGTTTTAAAACGGAAGACAATGAAGAATTAATTGAAAATATAAAAAATAATGATAATGTTACAAATTTAGAAGTTCAAAGGTTAGAATCTGTTGAAGATAAAAAGGATATTATTAATAAATATCTTGAGCAGTTTCTCAAGGCTTTAGATGATGAACAAATAAATCAAATATGTGAAATAGAAGGTTCTGATAATCCATTGCTTTTAAAGATTCTTTTAACTGAGCTTAAAAGTCATGGTCAATTTGAAACTTTAGAAGAGCAAATAGCTAATTTTCCTACAAATCCAGAAAGTGCATTTCAAAAAGTATTAGAAAGATTAGAAAATGAAGAAACATATAAAGAAATTGATTCGGAAGAAATCACTAGTCTAATTTTCTCACTTCTTTCTTGTGCAAGATATGGATTAAGTGAAGATGAATTAATAGAAACCATAAATATCTACAAAGAAGAAAACAATGAAGAAACATTTCCTGAAAATGAATTAAAAGATATTATTCGCTTAAAAATAAGACAAGTCAAACCATTTATGAAAAGATCTGAAGGAAGATATGATTATTTCTATGATAGCTTTAAGTTAGGATCTTTTGAAAAATACAAAGAAAATCAAATCCTATTACATAAAGGATTAGCTAAATACTTTAAAAAACAAGCAGATCCTAAAGAAAATTTAAGCTTCCAAGGAAGAAAAATCAGAGATTTCAACGAATTACCTTACCATCTGAAAAAGTCAAAAAACATTAGCTATTTAGAGGAAATATTATCCAAATATAATTGGATTAAAAATAAATCAGAATTAAACAATATTTTCAATACAATCAATGACTATAGCTATATTGACGGAAAAAATAAGGAAAATGATCATCTTTATCTGATAAAAAACACTTTAACAATGTCTACACACATATTAAAAGAAAATATTAAAAGTTTACCTAGTCAGTTATATGGAAGATTAAAAAACATAGAACATCCCAAAATTAAAAAATTATTAAATGAAGTAGAAAAGAATACTAATTATCCATGGCTAAAACCACACCACTACATGAACACACCAACAGGACCACTCAAAAAAACTCTTACAGGACACACAAGCGGGGTGGATAGTGTGTGTTTTTCTCATGATGATAGGTATGTTGTTTCAGGATCAGATGATAAGTCTGTTCGTGTTTGGGATTGGCAAACACAAGAAGAAATAACCAGATTAGAAGGACACACAAGCAGGGTGAGGAGTGTGTGTTTTTCTCATGATGATAGGTATGTTGTTTCAGGATCAGATGATAAGTCTGTTCGTGTTTGGGATTTGGAAACACAAGAAGAAATAACCAGATTAGAAGGACACACAAGCTGGGTGAGTAGTGTGTGTTTTTCTCATGATGATAGGTATGTTGTTTCAGGATCAGGGGATATGTCTGTTCGTGTTTGGGATTTGGAAACACAAGAAGAAATAACTAGATTAGGAGGACATACAAGTTGGGTGAGGAGTGTGTGTTTTTCTCATGATGATAGGTATGTTGTTTCAGGATCAGGGGATGAATCTGTTCGTGTTTGGGATTTGGAAACACAAGAAGAAATAACCAAATTAGAAGGACACACAGACTGGGTGAGTAGTGTGTGTTTTTCTCATGATGATAAGTATGTTGTTTCAGGATCAGATGATAAGTCTGTTTGTGTTTGGGATTTGGAAACACAAGAAGAAATAACCAAATTAGAAGGACACACAGACTTTGTGAGTAGTGTGTGTTTTTCTCACGATGATAAGTATGTTGTTTCAGGATCAAATGATAACACGGTTCGTGTTTGGGATTTGGAAACACAAGAAGAAATAACTAGATTAGAAGGACACACAAGGGGGGTAAGTAGTGTGTGTTTTTCTCATGATGATAGGTATGTTGTTTCAGGATCAGGGGATGAGTTTGTTTGTGTTTGGGATTTGGAAACACAAGAGGAAATAACCAGATTAGGAGGACACACAAGGGGGGTGAGTAGTGTGTGTTTTTCTCATGATGATAGGTATGTTGTTTCAGGATTAGATGATAAGTCTGTTCGTGTTTGGGATTTGGAAACACAAAAAGAAATAACCAAATTAGAAGGACACACAAGCTGGGTGAATAGTGTGTGTTTTTCTCATGATGATAGGTATGTTGTTTCAGGATCAGGGGATGAGTCTGTTCGTGTTTGGGATTTGGAAACACAAGAAGAAATAACCAGATTAGAAGGACACACAAGCAGGGTGAGGAGTGTGTGTTTTTCTCATGATGATAGGTATGTTGTTTCAGGATCAGGGGATGAGTTTGTTTGTGTTTGGGATTTGGAAATACAAAAAGAAATAACCAGATTAGAAGGGCATACAGACTGGGTGAGTAGTGTGTGTTTTTCTCATGATGATAGGTATGTTGTTTCAGGATCGGATGATAAGTCTGTTCGTGTTTGGGATTTGGAAACACGAAAAGAAATAACCAGATTAGGAGGACACACGAGAGGGGTGAGGAGTGTGTGTTTTTCTCATGATGATAGGTATGTTGTTTCAGGATCGGATGATAAGTCTGTTCGTGTTTGGGATTTGGAAACACGAAAAGAAATAATCAGATTAGGAGGACATACAGGAGGGGTGAGGAGTGTGTGTTTTTCTCATGATGATAGGTATGTTGTTTCAGGATCGGATGATAAGTCTGTTCGTGTTTGGGATTTGGGAACACAAGAAGAAATAATCAGATTAGGAGGACATACAGGAGGGGTGAGGAGTGTGTGTTTTTCTCATGATGATGGGTATGTTGTTTCAGGATCAGGGGATATGTCTGTTCGTGTTTGGGATTTGGGAACACAAGAAGAAATAACCAGATTAGGAGGACACACAGACTGGGTGAGGAGTGTGTGTTTTTCTCATGATGATAGGTATGTTGTTTCAGGATCAGATGATAAGTCCGTTCGTGTTTGGGATTTGGAAACACAAGAGGAAATAACCAGATTAGGAGGACACACAAGTGGGGTGAGGAGTGTGTGTTTTTCTCATGATGATAGGTATGTTGTTTCAGGATCAGGGGATATGTCTATTTGTGTTTGGGATTTGGAAACACAAGAAGAAATAACTAGATTAGAAGGACACACGAGAGGGGTGAGTAGTGTGTGTTTTTCTCATTATGATCGGTATGTTGTTTCAGGATCAAGGGATGAGTCTGTTTGTGTTTGGGATTTGGAAGCACAAGAAGAGATAACTAGATTAGGAGGACACACAAGAGGGAGGAGGAGTGTGTGTTTTTCTCATGATGATAGGTATGTTGTTTCAGGATCAGGGGATGAGTCTGTTCGTGTTTGGGATTTGGAAACACAAGAAGAAATAACTAGATTAGAAGGACACACAAGTGGGGTGAGTAGTGTGTGTTTTTCTCATGATGATAGGTATGTTGTTTCAGGATCAGATGATAAGTCTGTTCGTGTTTGGGATTGGAAAATGCAAAAAAAGCTAGACAATGCCATTATATTACTAAACACAGAGAAAATTATAGTTTCATGTGCTATTCCAAACAATAATCCTCATATAGTGGTAGGAGCATCAAGTGGTCAAATATTAGAATATACAATTGAAAACTTAAAACTAGGAATAGCTATTGTAACAGCTCATCGTGATTTAGATAAACAGATTAGTGTTAGATGTAAATACTGTAGTAAAGTTTTTAATATTGTTGAAGATGATTTAGGAAATATTGTCAAATGTAGCTATTGTAATAATGAATTAAAAGTTAATGATTTTACCCACAATCCTATAATAATTAAAAAAAAAAGAAATTTAAGATTCTAAAAACCTAAAAAAAGGTTTAAACATTATATAAACAGAACATAATTCTCTAAACAAGTGTTGAAGAGGTTAAAATAGATATTCATGATTACAAACCTGAAATTGTAGCTATTGAACTTGATGAAGAGAGATTTAATTATTTAATGGGAATTGTATCTGATATTCAAACTAAGGTTAATGATTTTGTCACTGACTTATTTAATGAGTTTATTGTAGACCATTTTGATGATAGTGTTGAAATGAAAGCTTCAATTGATGTAGCTAATAATATTGGGGATGAAATAGCTTTAATTGATAGAGATGTTCAAATTCCAATATCTAAATTTTTATTTGATTTAGGTTGGATTAAAAGTATTAAGCTAATTTTAAGGTTAGATTCTTCATATGATGAATTTGGTCTTTCTTTTGAAACATTTGAAAATTTATTTAAAGAATTTTCTCCTTCTCTTTTTAATGAACATTTTGTTAAAAGAAGAACAGCTTTCATTACATGTGGAAAATGTTCTTGCAGTAGTTAGTGCTAAAAATAAAGAATGTATTCAATATTATTTAGACAATCCTAATGAGATACCTCCAATGGATGTGCTTTTGGATTCTGAGAAAACTAAGAAAAAAGGATTTTCTAGACTTTTTAAAGGATAAAGTCTAATAAATAATCATATCTTCTCTAAATGGATGATATAATCATTAATATTCATCTTAAAATAATTTGCTTAAATAGCTAAAAATATGATTATTCTAAGCAATTTAAAACAAAAATTAGCTATTTTTTTAAAAAAATATTTAGAATTAGCTAATAATGGTTAAATTATTTTTTTAATAAATTATTCTTAGAAAAAGGAAAAAAGCAGAAATAAATAAGAAATATATTAATCGAGCATTTTTTTTAATATAGCTCTGTAGCAAAATTTTTTCAAAAAAAGCTTTTCATTTATAAAAACAATTTTTACCTGAAAACTTATTAACTATAATTTAAAAAAAATTCTTTTTTAATATATTATTGTTTAAATTTAATGAAAAAAAAAAATAAATTTTAATTTATAAAGCTGCAAATAGCTTATAAACTAATTTTAAGTATTATTATTCTATAACAGTACTTTTTATTATTTCCACTCGTTTTAGTGGATAAATCTTTTTAGCTTTGTGGTAGATTTCAGAAGCCATTCTTCCATTTACTGATGTTTCTATTACATCTTCATAGCTTTTTTCACTAGCTAATCTTTCAACTAAATCTGCAATTGTTTCTCTCATAAACTTTTGTTGTGATGATTTAGACCTTCTTGTTGTAATAGCTAAAACATGCAACTTCATTTTATAATCATCTTTGGTTTTAATAGAGACGTGAGAATCAATTCTACTGGTTCCTCTTCTAATCATGCTTCTAACATAATCTGTAGTTACTTTATGTCCAGTGAATTTAGTATTAGCTATATTTCCAGCTACATTATCTACTTCAAATTTTAATTTAATATATTGTTTGCTGAAATCACCAGTCAATTCTCGCATGGTAACTTCAACACCTCTGCCAATTAAAAAATCTGGTTCTCTTGATGGAGTATCACCAATTTCTTTATCTCCAAAAGCTATTGGTGTTTTTATTGTGTACCATGATTTTTCTTTCCATGTGTCACGTACCCTTCGTTTTTTTGCCTTTGCCATAAATATAACTCCTTAATTAATTTTTTTTTGTTTGTATAATCAGTATTTATAAAACATAATTGAGTAAAAATAAAAATTAACAATATAAACTAATAAGTTATCTTGAGGATAATATCTAACAAAAATCAATTATAATGAGCTATAATCCAATATAACTTCTTTAATTAATAGCTTATATTAATATCCAATTATAAAAATTGTAAACTTTATACTTACAAACGAAACTCTTCATTTGTAAGAATATAAAAACTAATATGCCTTAAAATGAACATATCCATAATTAGCATAAGATTTGTCTTGGACTCTATCCAAAATATATTTAGTAAAAATTGTATAAATTAAAGTTTTAAAATTTATTAAAACCCGCCCATAAAGGTTATGATAACTATTTAATTTATCCTATTTAAAGCTTTTCAAGAAAATTTTAAAATTAGAAAAAATAGCTATTTCCGTTAATTGAAGGTTTGACTGAATTTTAACTTCATAAAAATTATTAATAATCCTTGTTCAATGTATATGTCTTTTATAATTTTGTTTTCATTGTTTATCATTATTTTTTTCATCATGATGATGAAAACACCATTTTTAAATAATTGTTTTTTTTTAAAATTATTATATTTATATATTTTTTTTAACTTTAAATCAATTATAACTTTTATTTAATAATAACAATGAAAATAATTTTTAAATTAATTAAAACAAAAATTTTTAAAAAACAAAATAAACAAGTTTATATAATAGTTATTTTATAATAAATAGTGTATTATTTAACTTAACAAAAATAATTATAAAGAAAATGGAAAAAACAAAAATTTTCCAAAGTAAAAAAAAGTAATAATAATTTATATGAATTTAACTATTAGTTCAAAATGGAACTTTAATTTTCATGGTATCAATTATCAGAATTCTGGGAAAAAATCCTTGAATTTATTTCAACTAAAATTTCAATAAACCCTGGAAAATTTGGGATTGAATTTCTTAGTATCTAAAAATTAGAAGTTATAAATATAAATAAAAATTATTAAACAATTAAAACTATAAAAGGTGTGATAAATGAGCTTTAAAATAGATAAAAAAATTGGAAATCAGGAAATAAAAGTAGAATTAAATTTATCTGAAGAAGAAAAACTTCAAAAAGTAATTAAAATGGCTAGTTCTAATGGAATTGGATGTAAGGTTCTTGAAAAAGTTGGAAATAAAACTATTAAAAATAAAGCAAAAATAAAAACTGCACCTAAAGGGGTAATCATTGTTTCTCCCCCAGATAATGATAAAAGAATTCCTTGGGATAAAATAGTCGGTGCAGAAAGATGGACTCATAATAGCTTTAAAATAAACTTAGTACGTGATATTGAAGGTATAGAATCACCTATAATCTATTTAACTAATTGTTACTCCTCAGTATCTCTGGTAGACATAATTAATGATTCTGCTAAAGGTGAAGATGAGGAAGGATGGAATGTTTAGATATTAATCTGTGCATTGTCATTTTACTTATTTTTAACTTACCATGAATTTTTAAAAACTAACATATTCTTTTTATATTTTTATTTAAATCAAAATGTTTGTCAAATGTTGCTATTTTTTTTATTCCTACCTCTTCCATTAATGCCATATAAACACAATCAAAGAAGGGTATCCTTATCTTATTTTTTTTAAATTCTTTTATAAAGATTTTAAATCCTTCATCATGAAATTTAGTATCATTTAAAACTTGATAATTACACTATTCAACTCTTCATAAACACCAGATAATAAGTTGGGGTCTTGTTTTAGCTTAATGTTCATCACAGTAATAACTTCGGTTACTACAAGATTGGATATTATCAATTCTTCATCTTCAATTGTTTCAAAAATTTCTTTTGCTCTTTGGTGCTGTTTGTTTGTTGTAACATATAGATTAATAAAGAAATTAGCATCAAAAAAAATCATATGATTAATACTCCATTCGTCTTATTTCATCTATTGCCTTAGCTGTATCAAAAGGTTTATCTGTTTTAATTATGCCAATGAACTTTTTTCTTCTTTGAGGATCTGGGTTGTAAGTATCTTTATTAAGTATTAACTCTGGAGGTATTTTATTTTTTTGTTTGATTTCTATTCCTTTTTCTATTATTTCATTTATAACTTTTTTTTCACTGCTTTTTTCATTTTTAGCTATTTTTTTAATAGTTTTTAATAGATTAGGATTTATATCGTCTATTATAATAGTCATAATATCACTCCCTATATTTAAGTACTTCTTGATTTTTTTTAGTCATTTCAACATTTTCTTTGATAAATCTATTAATATTCATATGCTTTTATTATTTCCATCTTGGTTACTATATTTATATTTGCTCTGTTTTATAAGATTTTTTCATAGCTTCAATTTATTTATTTTATTATTTCTTAAACTTTTTTTTTCAATAAACTA
>WRMT01000031.1 GCA_009777005.1 Methanobrevibacter sp.
AATATTAATAAAAAAAAAAAAGAATTTAAAAATATAATTAATAATATTTTTTAACAAAAAAAAAAAAAAAAAAAAAAAAAAAAAAAAAAAAAAAAAAACTAAATTTTTTAATAAATGTAAATTACTCTTATTTTTTTTCTAAACCACATGCTTTTCTAAGTTTAGATCCTACATTTTCTATCTTTTTTTCACTTTCTAATTCTCTCATTCGATTCAACATAGGCATTTTAGCTTTTGATTCAAGTGTCCATTCTTTAGCAAATTTACCTTTTTGAATCTCTTTAAGTATTTTTTCCATTTCACTTTTAGCTTCATCGTTAATAATTCTATCTCTTCTACTTAATCCACCAAATTCCGCAGTATTACTAACATCATTCCACATTCCAGCGAAGCCTTTTTCATATATTAAATCAACTATTAATTTTAATTCATGACAAGTTTCAAAGTAAGCTATTTCTGGCTGATAACCCGCCTTTACAAGAGTGGTGAATCCTGCATCAATGAGTTTTGTAACTCCACCACAAAGAATAGCTTGTTCACCAAATAAGTCAGTTTCAGTTTCTTCTCTAAAAGAAGTTTCAAGAATGCCTGCTCTAGATAATCCACAGCCTTTACCCATAGCTAAAGCTATTTGAAGTGCATCTCCTGTAGCATCTTGTTCAACAGCTACAAGACCAGGAATTCCAAATCCATCGAGATAAGTTCTTCTAACCATAGACCCTGGTCCTTTTGGAGCAATCATTGTAACATTAACATCATCAGGAACTTTGATGTATTTAAAGTGTATATTATACCCATGAGAAAAAGATATTGTCTTAGCAGATTTAACATAAGGAGCTATTGATTCTTCATATACCTCAGCTTGAATTTCATCAGGAAGTAAAATATGTATAACATCAGCTAGTTCAGCAGCTTCTTCTATAGTTTTAACATTCATTCCATCATCATTAGCTTTTTTCCAAGAAGAACCTCCTTCTCTTAATCCAACAACAACTTTTATTCCACTGTCAGCCATATTTCGAGATTGACCTCTTCCTTGGCTACCATACCCTATAACAGCTACGGTTTTATTAGCTAAAGATTCTGTGTCCACATCTTTATCATAATACATTTTCATTTAAGATTCTCCAAAAAATAATTGATTAAAAGAATATAAGAAATATTTTTATTAATAATTTAAAATTAATTTATTAATTCATTATTAATTTTAGTTTATTTTGATTTATAAACAAAACTACCTTTAAATATGAATTTTTTATCATATATATTTTAGTATTGGAAAAATAGATTAAAAATAATCAATATAATAACTAAGTTTAATAAAAAAAAATTGAAAATTTTAAAAAATAAATTAAAAAATTAGAAAATAAGTTAAAAAAAATTAATTAAAAAAAAAAAATATTTTTAGTTAAAAAGAAAAGAATTTAAAAAAAAATATTTTTTAAATATAAGTAAATTTATTCTTTTCTCTTAAGCCCCATGAAAAGAAGGCTTAATAAAGCTAATACAAATAGAATCATAGGATTACCTAAATTTGACATTGGAATAGTTTGTTGATATTTATCCTTGTCTAAGTCTTTTTGTGGAATAGTAGGACCAATAGAATCAGTTGGGTCAGTAGGATCAACTGAATCGATAGGATCAAGGGGATCGACTGGATCAACTAATTCTGGAGGATTGAAAATATCCGCAGGATTGATTGAATCTGAATCATTATTTCTGGTAAAAAGACGATTTTCAATAGATTCACGATAAATATTGTCTCCAAGGAATTCAACACGAATTTGACCTTCTAAAATAAAGATATTATGAAATGTAGCTATTCCATTACTATCAGTAATAGCAATTCCAATAAATTGACCATTGAGAAGGAATACAACGGTTTTATCAGCTAATGGTTTATTAAATTCATCATGAAGACTAGCTATGAACGAAGTAGAATTATTCTGACTATGAATAATGGAAACCTTTAGAGAAGTCTTAACTGGGCGAACTGTTAAAGTACTGTTAGAACTTGTATTTGCATAAGTATTATCTCCTGAATAAACAGCAATTATAGTATAAACACCTTGTGAAAGTAAATTATAATCTATAGCTATTTTACCATAAGTATCAGTTTTAAACAATCCAATACTAGCTCCATCAATGAAAATTTCAACAATCATGTCAGATAGTAAATTTCCATATTCATCAACAAGTGTAGAACTAAAAGTAAGATTTTGAAGAGTGTTAATAATAATATTTTTGAGTAAAATTGATGTGGGAATTTTATCAACTATTAAAACACCAGAAGAGCTAGAATTAAGATAAATATCTGTAGAATTGAAATAAGCAATTATTAGAAGATCACCAGCTATTGAAGGAGTATAGTGGAAGAAAGCTTTTCCATCCCTATTTGTAGTAAGATTATATTCCTGACCATTAATAGTTACAGCTATTTTTTCATTAGATATGGGATTTCCAAATTCATCCAGAAGAGTTATTGGAATGGTAGTGTTAATAAATGGCTTGGTTGAAGCTGTTTCAATGATAATTTTTGTTGCCATGATAGTAACATCTATGATAATACTATTATTAGAGCTTTCATAAGTGCTGCTACCATTATATAGAAGAGAAATATTAAATAATCCAGTGTTATTTGGAGTATAAGCATGAACAACCTTACCATTACTATCAGTAAGATTAAATCCAATGTATGTTCCATTAACATAGAATTCAACAGTAGCTCCAGCTATAGGATTGCCCTTTTCATCATGAAGGTGCCCAATTAAATTATTTGTGAAATTGAGTCTAAGAGGAGTTTCAACAAGAACAATACTTGTATCAACTTTTAAAACAGTTAAAGTAGAACTATTCACAAAGCCAAGGTAAATATCATTTCCTATCCAAGTTACAACAATAGATAAATTCCCTGAATTCGTAGGAGTATAAGGTAAAGACCAAAAGCCAAGACTATTAGTAGTCACACTAAAAGTTTGACCATCAACAAGTATAGAAATATTAACATTAGCTACAGAATTACCTTTTTCATCAATTACAGTACCCATTAATACTGAAAATTCACCAATCTTAGAAGAGAGAGGAACAATAATTGAAGAATTTGTCTCTAATTTAAGAACATTTAAAATAGTTCTGTTTTCTTCAGTAGTATTTTCACCAATATTAATCTCATTCACACTCACATTAGCTAAATTAACAATATCTCCAGAACCATTAATTTTTACAGTAACAGATAAAGTCACACTCTCGCCAATACCAATAGAGCCTACATTCCAAGAAACAGTCCTATCAAATGAATTATAAAGACCACCAACACTACTATCTACATAAATAAGGCGATAATCCAAAACATCCGCTACCACAACACCAGTAGCTACATCAGGACCATAATTTGTCACAACAATAGTATAGCGAATATTATCACCAAAATACACTGAACCTGTAACATTGTGAGTTTTATTAATTGTCAAATTCACTGTATCCAGAATATATAATGCATTTTCACTAGTACTAGTACTATTCTCACCAATATTAACTTCATTCACACTGACATTAGCTATATTAAAAATATTACCAGTACCATTAACAATAACAGTAATAGTCAAATATCTACTTTCACCAACACCAATAGTTCCAATATTCCATGAAACTGTTCTAGTGCCAACATTATAAAAACCACCAGAAGTACTAGCCATATAAATTAGACGATAATCTAAAACATCTGAAACTACAATGCCAGTAGCTATATCAGGACCATGATTAGTTATCACAATTGAGTAAACTATATGATCACCAACAGTGATATTATTTACAACATTATTAGTCTTAGATATGGTTAAATTCACAGTATTTGAAAGATATAAGCTACTATCATTAGCATTAGTAGTATTCTCACCAATATTAATCTCATTAACACTTAAATTAGCTAAATTAAAAATATCACCTGAGCCATTTACCCACACAGTAATATTTAAAGTGACATTATCACCAATACCAACAGAACCAACACTCCAAGAAACAGTTCTTGTTACAGAATCATAAAGACCACCAACAGTACTATCTAGGTAAACTAGACGAGGATCCAAAACATCTACAACCACGAGTCCAGTAGCTATATCAGGTCCATGATTAGCTACTACAATAGTATAAACTATATGACTACCTACAGTCAAAGAACCATCCACACTAACACTTTTACTAATTGTTAAATTCACAGTATCTGGAAGAAACAAGCTACTACCATTACCACTAGAACTAGTAGAATTTTCACCAATATTAAGTTCATTTACACTAACATTAGCTAAATTAACAATGTCTCCAGAACCATTTACCCTGACAGTAACATTTAAAGTCACAGTATCACCAATACCAACAGAGCCTACACTCCATGAAACAGTCCTAGTAGCTGAATCATAAAGACCACCAACACTACTATCTATATAAACAAGGCGAGGGTCCAAAACATCCACAATCACGAGTCCAGTAGCTATATCTGGACCATGATTAGTCACCACAATAGTATAAAGAACATAATCACCAACCATCACAGAACCAGTTGCATTATTCACTTTAGAAATAGTCAAATTTACTGTATCTGGAAGAGACAAGCTACTGCCATTACCACTAGAACTAGTAGAATTTTCACCAATGTTAAGTTCATTTACACTGACATTAGCTAAATTAACAATGTTTCCGGAACCATTTACCCGTACAATAACTGTTAAAGTCACATTATCAACAACACCAATAGAACTTACATTCCATGAAACAGTCCTAGTAACTGGATTATAAAGCCCACCAGCACTACAATTATGATAAATGAGACGATAATCTAAAACATCCAGAACAACAACACCAGTAGCCACATCAGGACCATGATTAGTCACCACAATAGTATAAACAACATAATCACCTACATTCACAGAACCAGAAACATTATTAGTTTTAAAAATAGTCAAATTCACAGTTTCAGATAATTCTAGAGTTGAATTATTTCCACTACCTTCTGTTGAATTATTTCCAATATTAACCTCATTAACAGAGACACTAGCTAAATTAGAAATATTACCAGAACCATTAACCCAAACAATCAAGGACAAAATAACACAATCACCAACACCAATAGAACTTAAATTCCAAGAAACAACCCTAGTAACAAAATCATAAACACTTAAAAGACCACCATCAACATAAACCAAACGAGAATCCAAAACATCCACAACAACAACACCAGTAGCTACATCAGGACCAAAATTAGTCACCACAATAGTATAAAGAACATAATCCCCAACATTCACAAAACCAGAAACATTATTAGTTTTAGTAATAGTTAAATTCACAGAATCCTGTAATTCAAGAGTTGAGTTATTTCCACTACCTTCAGTTGAATTATTTCCAACATTAACCTCATTAACAGAAACACTAGCTAAATTAGAAATATTACCAGAACCATTAACCCAAACAATCAAGGACAAAATAACACTATCACCAACACCAATAGAACTTAAATTCCAAGAAACAGCCCTAGTAACAGAATCATAAACACCAAAAGGACCACCGTCAACATAAACCAAACGAGGATCCAAAACATCCACAACAACAACACCAGTAGCTAGATCAGGACCAAAATTAGTCACCACAATAGTATAAAGAACATGATCACCAACATTTACTGAACCAGTAACATTATTCACTTTAGAAATAGTCAAATTTACTGTTTCAGGAACAGTGAAATTAATACTATCACTAGTATTACCCGAAATATTTTTTTCTTCAACATCTGTGACACTAGCTGTATTAGAAATAAAGCCTGTACCATTAATTTTTACATTAACAAAGAAGGTAATATTTTCTCCAATAGCTAAGCTCCCAATATTCCAGACAACTGTGCCTAAAGAGTAAATCCCATTACTATTTAAATAAATCAATCGATGGTCTAAAACATCAGTTACTATAATATTAGTAGCATTATCAGGACCATGATTAGTTAAAACAATTGTAAATGTGATTAAATCCCCTAAACTTAGATTTTCTGTAGCATTAGAATTTTTAGTAAGGGTTAAGTTTACAGTAGCAGGAACAGTGAAATTTACTTCATCAAAAGTATTATCTGCAATATTATTTTCTTCCACTCCAGTGAGATTTGCAAGATTGGTTATATTACCTGTACCATTGATACGGACAATAATTGTTAAAGTAATACTTTCTCCAGCATTAAGGTTTCCAATATTCCACAATCCAGTAGTGTAATTATAATTTCCATCAGCACTTTCAAATATAAGGCGATAGTCTAAAATATCAGTTATAAAAACACCTGTAGCATTAGCTAGACCATTATTTGTTACTGTAATAGTGTAGCTAAAATAATCTCCAAAGTTTGGATTATTAGTGAGATTAGTAGATTTATTAATGGTAAGATTTACTGTATTAGTTAAATCAGCTACTAAAAATAGTAAGATATCAGAATTATCACCAATAGCTTGAAAGCTAAAGGTATCATCTGGTTTTAAAGAAAGATTTTGAGAATATCTTCTTTTTCCATCAATATTGGACATATAGTAAATAGTCCCATTTGTACTATTCCAAATAAGATTTACAAAGAATTGTGGAAGTAAATCAGGATTAAAGAAGCTAGTAATCATGGTAGAATTATCAAAGAGTAAAAAGTGGTAAGATATTTCAATATCACCAATGTATTCTGCAATTGTAGCATTGTAAATAGTTTTCTTTAAATTAGCTGATAATTCCATAACAAACCAATTATCTAAATTAATTCCATTTACTAATGGAATATTTGTTCCCCACCAATTCAAATTTCCATTTGTGTTAAGTCCATTGTTTAAAAGATCAAAACCATTAGAAAAAGTATTATTTAGTATTCTATTATAATTTATGATTGTATTCAAACTACCAGAGAGAATATGGATTCCTAGTTGGTTATTAATTATATTTGAGCTAATAATATTGTTAGCGGTTCCATTAATTCCAATAGCTCTATGATTATTAGTTATATTACATGAAATAATAGCATTATTTGTTGAAAATCCATCAAAGAATATTGCCCAAGAATCAGATTTAGTATAATCAGTAATATTGGAGTTAACAATTGTGTTGCTGTTTGAACCTGATAAGAAGATGATACCTCCATTATTTAATAATCCGAAGTTATCATTTATAGTATAATTACTGTGATTACCACTAATTCCTAGAGCAAAAATATTATCCCTAATATTATTACTAGTAGATAAGCCATTGAGTGTATAATTCAAATTATTGAAAACAAGCTGAAGAGCAATATCATTAGCTACAATATTGTTATTATTTAAATTAAAGCTAGTTGTAGCTAAAGCAATAGCTTGAGAATTATTTGTGAAATTAGAATTAGTTACTGTGAAATTAAGACCATTATTATAGATTGCACCACCAAAAACAGCTTTGTTATTAATAAAATCGGAATTATCTATGAAAAAGTTTCCAGTATTGTATATAACACCACCACTAGTGCTTGCAGTATTATTTATAAATTTAGAGCCATGGATATTTAGAGTTCCTAAGGAGTATAGAGCACCACCTTCACTTGCTTGACCATTGACAAAGCTAATGTTGAAAATATTTACATTAACATTAGGAGAAATATTAAAACCACTTCTTATTTGATGTTCACCATCAAAAATGATTTCACCACCTAAGGAGCTATATCCAATGAATGTAACATTATTTACAATATTCAGGTTAAGATTAAGGGAACTCGAATAAATACCTGGAGCAATGTGTATAATAAAGTTTGTCCAATTTTGTTCTTCTCCAATAGCTAATGCACGTGAAATTGATTTAAGAGGATTATCCCAATTTATACCTAGGAATGTGTCATTTCCACCAGAAGAGTTTACATACAAGTTATAAGTATCATTTTGGATATTATATTCAAAAGTGATAGTAGCTATATTTAATCCGATAATAGAGGAATTATATTCTGTATAATTACCATTACCTCCAAAGTATGCATAAAATGAATGATTTCCAATAATATTGAAAATATAGCTTGTTGAAGTAAATCCTAAAGAATTGGATATACTTGAACCATATAATAAACCATTAGGATCATAAAATGAGATAATTGCATTTTCAACATAATCCCCATATTCATCTACTATAGTTGCATTTAAATAGCTAATATCAAAAGCATTTGCTATAAAATCAAAGGAAGAAATAAAGGTATCACGTTTATCAAAACTTGCATTATATGTAACATTAGTAGATAAAAAGTTTATGTCATTGCCAGTATAATGTATAAGAAATGAAAAGTTACCAGCACTTGTTACATTGTAAAATGAGGATACAAATCCATTAACATCGGTTATGCCACTAGCTACTTTTACACCACCAATATAAAAATCAACAGTTAAGTTTTCTAAGCCATAGCCATGGCTATCTGTGAGAGTTGCATTTAAAACCGTTAGATTTTTATACTTTCCAAAGACATTGTTTGAAGTTATATTAGGAGTAGAGGTAGATGAAACATTATTAAACTCACTTTTCCACCAATCAACAGTGAAAACCCCATTTAAGAAAGCATAAGAATTGAATGGAATAGATATATACTGACTTTTAGAGGCATCAAAGCTAATATTATAATTATACTCATTAACATCTCCTTCAAAACTACCCCAAAATGTAGGGAGTCTTGATTCATTAATACTTGTACCATTTTGACTTGTTAAAGAATAGTATAAATGAGCAGTGCGGTTGTATAAAGGAATATTAGTATAATTAACATTGAGAATTATCCAGTAGTTAGGTTGAACACCAGTAGCATAGTGAGTATTATTACCCCACCAATTGTAATCAACATTAACATTTAAAGATTGAGAAGTATTTGTCCAAACAGTAGCGTAAAGTCTTTGAGGAGTATCATTATTAGCAAAAAAACGATTGTAATTAATATTGGCTCTTCCAGCTACATGAAGTGCAGTACCATTACCAACAGCATAATTATTCACAAAACTTGAACCAAAAATAGTAGTAGTTATAGTTCCAGTACCTGTTGAACCAATAGCTCCACCATTAGTACTTGCAGAATTATTAAAAAAGTTACAATAATTCACATAAAAACGGGAAGAAGAACCTATTGCTCCACCATAAGTACCAGCAATATTAAAAGTATAATTGGAACCAGTAGTATTTAAATTACCTCCATTTAAACCAATAGCTCCGCCATAAGTACCAGCACTATTACTATCTATAATAGAATCATTTACAACAACAGTACCAGAACCATCAATACCAACAGCACCACCAAAAGTACTAGCGCGATTTTCACGAAGTGTAGAATTTAAAAGATTAATAGTACCTCCTCGAGAACCAAAAGCACCACCAATAGAAGCAGAATTATTAAAAACATTTGAATTTTCAACTCGTATAGTAGCAGTATTTGCACTAAGCCCAGCAGCTCCACCATAGCTAGCTGCTTCATTATGCATCAATTCACAGTTATAAATAGATAAAGTTCCACCAGTAGAACCTAAAGCACCACCATAACCATTAGTATTTCTAACATTGTTACTGTAAAAATAAGAGTTATTAACTGTGATTACAGAACCAGTAGCAGAAGAAGCAACAGCACCACCATAGCTACCAGCTGAATTATTATAAAAAGTTGAGCCAATGATTCTTATTGTTCCTCCAGAAGAAGCAACTGCCCCACCATAAGTGCTAGCATAATTATCAATAAACTTTGAATTTGTAATATTCACTTCACCTCCACCAACACCAATAGCTCCACCCCAAGTTTGAGAGGAACAATTGATAAATGTGCAGCCATTAACAACATAATAAGAAGTTCCATCAAAAGAACCTAAAGCCCCGCCAGAACGTATAGTATCTGTTTTTTTACAGTTGATAAATGTAGAATTATATAAACGTACATAAGAAGGTTCGCTATTATCATTGAAAATAGCTCCACCCGCAGTAGTTGCAGTACAATTAATAAAGCTAGAGTTTATAGCTACAAATATATGAAAGTTATTGTCAATAACACCACCATAAGTAGCAGAACAATTAATAAATTCTGTATTAGACGCCTCAATATACCACCTATAATTTTCTATAGCACCACCATAGTTACCAGCTGATTGATCCTTAAAGGTAACATTGTTTAAATAAAGGGAAGAATTTCCTAGGTTGGCAGCAGTAGTAGAAACATAAATAGATCCACCTTCATTTGCAGCACTGTTATTTGTAAAATTAGAATTAGTTACATTTAAAATAATATTTGCAGCATTAGCGTGTATTGCAGAACCATAATTACCATATGAGTTAATAAATGCGCAGTTATTCACATTTACCCTAGAATTAGTCATTATATCAATACTACCATAACCAGTAGTTTTACCTTTAAAAATAACAGAATCGATATTAACATTATTATAACCATTAATATAAATAGTTCCACCAGTACTAGCTCCAGTTATAATCATGTTGTATATATTAACAGTTCTCCAAGTACTTGCTGTAGCAGCATTAATTGTCAGAAACCTAGTAGCACCAGGACTTATAATAACATCACCTGCAGTATCATTACCAATAAAGGTAATATTTTTTCCAACAGAAATACCATTTTGCCCTGATCCAGTGTAAGTTCCTGGAAGTAAAACAATGTAAGAATTAACAAGAGCATTATTATAAGCATTCTGAATAGACCTTTTAGCAGTGCCAATAGATAAACCATCTAAAGAATCATTACCATTAACAGGATTCACCCAATATATAGAAGCATTTGTTGGAAACGGAGGTTTTGATGCTTGCACAGAAGAGTTTACATTGAAAAATAATTGATTTTGACTAATCTTATAATTCATATCCCCATTTCCAATATAAGAAGCATGTACAGTGTAATTACCATCAGCTAAGTCCAAGTTATAAGTAGCTATACCATTTAATCCATAAACCTTACCAGAAAATTTATTATTAATATAAAAAACAACATCACCATTTAATTCATTACCATCTAAATCTTTAATATATGATGTAAGAAGAACATTTCTAGTAGTATAACTAGAATGTGCATCGACTAAAACATTATCATAAGTTTGCTTATTATTTATAAAGTTACAATTATCAAATTCAAGATTTCCATCTCCTCTAGCTGAACCATTAAATACAGCGATAAGACCATTATAATTAGCTATATCCTCATCAAAATATTCATAATTACTAATTATAGTTAAATTAATTAAAGTCAGAGTATTTCCTTCAATAATATTAAAAACATGATTTTCCTCATTAACATGAATAATTGTATCCGTTTTACTGTTACCTTGAATAGTTAGATTTTTATCTATAGTTATGTTCCAATTATCCGAACCTGTGTAAATTCCATTTTCTAAGTTCAATACATCACCATCAGAAATAGTAGAAACTCCATTTGAAATGCCTCCAACTGTTGAATTAGTGATGTTTAGATTAGCTCCAGATAAACACTGAAAGCTATATAATAATCCAAAAATAATCACCGTAATCATGATTATCTTTGTAAACAAGTTTTTTTCCATAAAACTCATCTCCTAAAAAAAGATTAGAAGTCAATATTTCGAGCATATTGCTTATATATACTTATATATTCGTTTAATTTTCTTTTAAAAAGTATTAAAGATGAACTATGATTATTAATTATTTAAAATTAATTATTTATTGAAATTAAATTTCTAACCCCTCCTGTAACAGGATTAATAAATAATAAATGGATATTTGTCAAAATTAAATTCAAATATTTAATAAATATTAAAAAAAATAAAAATATAATAGATTTTTTTTCATTGAATAAATCATAGATAATGTTTTTATAAATTAAAGAGATTAAAGAAAATTTTTTAAAACTATTACAATAATAAAAATAATTTTTAAAAAAATAATTCTCTTCAAAACAAAAAAAACAACCAAAAAATCCATTAAAATGAGCACAAAATTTAAGAAAAATATTAAAAAAACAATTTTCTTCAAAACAAAAAAAACAATTTAAAAATCCATTAAAATAAGCACAAAATTTAAGAAAAATATTAAAAAAATAATTCTCTTCAAAACAAAAAAAACAATCAAAAAATTTTATAAAAATATGAGGAAGGATTATTGAAAAACTAGAGTACAAGCTATTAAAAATGTTAAAACTAATATGATCCTGTTTTTTAGATATTAATAAAGCATTAAAATTAATGTAATCATGATTGAAACTATTTTTATTAAATTCTGTCAAAAAAATAGTTAGTGTATAAAATAAATCAGCTTCAGTGCTGTTTTTACTAACATTGTTTAGGTTTAGATTAACTTTATAAATATTTACATGTGTTTTATAGCTATTTTCACTTAAATTAATCCTTTTCCCAATGTTAATAGCAATCTGACTATTTTCATCATTTCCAAAAATTTTTAACCTTTTTTCCATCTCTTCTTAGTTCCTACTATTTTTATCACTTTCTCCCAATTTCTCTCAATTCTCTCAAAATTTATTTTTCATATGCTTTTGATCATTTTCATTCAAGGAACTTTTTAACATTTTTATTAAAAATAAAAATATGGTTTGAAGCTATTTTGAAAAAAAAAAAAAAACAATGAAAATATACATATTTTGCCTTGATACTTCATCATAGTCATTATTTACTATGTAAAGAAATTAATGAATATCTATTCTATATACAAGAGCATGTTAATATTGGATTTACTAATATATAAAGTTATTTAAAATTATTAATAATGAAAATTATTGTTTATTATATATTAATCATGAGTATATAAAATTGCTAATAAATTATATTAATAATATAATTTTTTTAAATAAGTGTGTAATAAAAACTATAATATTAAAATAAATTATAATAAATCTCAATATTAGAGAAAAAAATTATCAACTATATAAAAATCAGAATAAAAATTTACATCTCAACCAAAAAAATAGAAACAAAAATAATCACCAGCTATATAAAAATCAGAATAAAAATTTACATCTCAATCAAAAGATAAGAAATAAAAATAATTACCAACTACAAAATAAAAAAAACAATTACAAATAATATCAAATATACAAAAATAAGTATCAAGTATAAAAAAATAAAGAAAAACATTAACACTTATAATAACAACATTCGATAAAAAAAATAATTATCAAATATACAAAAAAAACATTAACACTTAAACCACAAAAATGGAAAAAAAAATAATTATCAAATATACAAAAAAAACATTAACATTTAAACCATAAAAATGGAATAAAATTAATTATCAAATATACAATATAAAAAAAACAATTACAAATAATATCAAATATAAAAAAAATTAATTATTAACTCGAGAATTATAAAGGAAAATATAAGATAATAAGATATTTATTTGTTTTATAGCTTTTTAATTTAAATTTAAACATTAATTATTTGAATATATTATATTAATCCCTCTAATTTTCATTGAAATCTATTAAAAAAGAAGGTTGAAAAATCAAAAAATAATCGTGAAAAATCAAAAAATTTTAGAATATACAATAGAAAAAAATTATAAATAATTTCTATTGAAACCAAAACTTAGGAAAAAGTTTACATTAAACAAAAACAAAAAAGCCAGACATCAAAACAAAACAAAAAAAAATTATAAAAAATATCATGAAGATAAAAAGGTAAATTATGAGTAATGAAGAAAACAACAATGGTGAAAACAACATTGAAGAGAAAAAAGAAAATAAAAATAAGAAGATAGATATCGTAATGGGAGATCCGAAAATAGCTATTAGAAAGTTATCTTGGCCAATTATGGTATCTATGCTTGTGACATTTGCATATAACTTAGCTGATACTGTTTGGGTAGCTGGGCTTGGAACAAACTCACTAGCTGCACTTGGATTTTTCATGCCAATATTTTTGATAATAATCAGCTTAGGAAATGGAATTGGAGCTGGAACTAACTCACTAATAGCAAGAGCTATTGGAGGGAAAGATAAAAAGAAAGCAGATAATATAGCTATACATGGGATTTTAATAACCGTGTTTATATCTCTCCTTGCCCCAATAGTGCTTATTTTCTTTTTAAATAATATACTACTTTTAATGGGAGCGGGAACAATAGCTCCACTAACATCCCAATATGCAACAATAATTTTAATAGGATTATTAGTTTTACTGCTTCCAGCTGTAGGAAGTAGTATTCTCCGTTCTGAAGGAGATGTAAATAGAGCTATGAATGTAATGGTTATTACAGCTATTTTAAATATAATCCTAGATCCAATTTTCATTTATGTTTTAAAACTAGGTTTAGCTGGAGCTGCCTATGCAACATTAATATCCTCATCTATTGCTGTAGTAATAATCTCCTATTGGCTTTTAGTAAAAAAAGATACTTATTTAAATATTTCAAAAGAAGACTTTAACTTTGATTTAGGAATTATAAAAGAAATAATTTACATAGCTATTCCTACAACATCTGAAATAATCATTTTCTCAATTGTTTCTATTATAATCAATTTCATCTTATCACAAACTGGAGGACCAATAGGAGTAGCTGTTTATACAGCAGGTTGGAGAATAGTTAGTTTAGCTATGATTCCACATATGGGATTAGCTACAGCTACTTTAACAGTAGTTGCTGCAGCATATGGTGGGAGGAAGTTTAAAAAATTAATAGATAGCTATAATTATTCAATTAAATTAGGATTAAGTATATCAACAATTGTTGGAATTTTAGTTTTTATTTTTGCCTCAGAAATTGCAATGATCTTTAGCTACTCTGAGGCAAGTTTGATACCAGCTATTTCTGAGTTTTTAAGAATAATAAGTATTTTTTGTATAGCTCTGCCATTTGGAATAATTTCATCAACTACATTTCAAGGACTAGGAAAAGCATTTATCTCTTTAATATTAACCATACAAAGAGCATTAATTTTTGAAGTTGTCTTTATGTTATTATTTGCATTTTTACTTAATATGGGAGTATATGGAGTATGGTTGGGTTTAGCTATTGGAGGAGCAATTGGTTATTCTGTTTCATTTATAGTTACTAAGCTATACCTTAGAGGATTTAAGAAAGTTAATATTAAAGAATGATAGAAACTAAAATACTTATTCTCATTATATTATTCAAAAATGCCTCCTGAAAAGCCCTCCATATTTTAATAAAGAAAGTTCGATAAGACTCAATCATTTCAAGAAAAAATTTTACATTTTAACATAAATGAAAAAAATAGCTATATTTTCATTAAGTGAGGGTATATGTAACTTATAATATTGGATACTTTTGTAAAATATTTAAATCATTAATATATATGAAATTATATAAGCTACTGAAATAAGTTTATAAAAAGTGCATCACTATATAAAATTGTTTCATAATAAATGAAATTATAAAATTTAATTGACTGTGAATAAAATTATAAATTTTCAAATTATGGAAAATCATTGCCCCCTAATGTTAAAAAACTTGGTTTTCTAAACTTTAAAAAATTTAAAATTTAATTTGAAATGGTTCATGATGAAATTCTATAATTTTAAAAGTTAAAAAAATTAAATTAATAATAATTAATATTTTAATAATAATATTAAAAACATTTTTTCAAAAATAACATTATAAAAAAAGATTATTTTAAAACTATTAAAAAAGATTTAAAAAAAAAATGTTATAAAAAAAAAAAAAAGAAAAAAAAAAAAAATTTTTTAAACTTTATTTTTAATTTAAAAAAAAATCTTAAATCAAACCAGTTAATTATTTTTTAAAAAAAAATTTTAA
>WRMT01000032.1 GCA_009777005.1 Methanobrevibacter sp.
AAAAAGTTTATTAAGATAAAAAAAATTATAAACTGAAAAATAAGTTTAGCTGTTGTCATATATTTTCTAAAAAAAACAACAACAACAACAACAAATCAAATGAGAAATTGATCCCTTTTAAGTATTTTCATTGAAAATAATGATAAATCCATTAGGGTTTTAATACTCTATTAAGTTTTTTTAAGTCTTCATTGAAATTTGACCAAAAATAGACTGATTGAAAAGCTGTGACAATATTAAAAGTTTCATCTTCAAATGGTATTTTGCTTACAGATTATGAAGAATCTCAACTTTTATTTCATTAATAGCTAATTTATTTAATTTACTAGATTTCAAAACACAGAGTTTTTAAATAGTTTAGCGTGAATTATTCCATTGCGTGACATTTAACTAAATTTTTTAACATTAACTCCACCACCACAACCCATATCAAAAATAACATTATTATCCTTGATATTTATGTGATTGATGCACAATTAACAATTTTTCATTAGCTTCATTCATTATTTCAATCATTTGAGAACCTTATTCTCCTTCTACTTTGCATGGATTATTATTGGTTATCCATAGTTTTTCTCTACCTACATACATTTATCATGAAAAAAATCTAGAATTATATATTCTATAAAAAATATAATAATAACCATGAAAAATTCTTATAAAATCATATGTGTTATTATTTTATTAATCTCTTTTTTAGCTATTATAGCTATTGTTGCAAGTGGAATATTCTCTAATGATAGTGACAGGAAAGGATGTTTAACAGTATTTGACACATCAGATGAAAATAACATTATTATTAATGATTCGGGAATCCAATGGAATGAAAACTATACATCAGCTATTCTTGAATCTAAAAAGACTAATAAACCCATGTTTGTCTATTTTTGGGCTTCTTGGTGTTCATATTGTAAACAACTAGAATCTGAAACTTTCACAAATCTGATGGTTCAGCGTGAAATAGCTGAAAATTATATTCCAGTGAAAGTTGATGGAGATACTTATCCAGAATTATGTTCAAAATATAATGTTATGGGATTTCCTACCCTCATTATTATAGATTCAAATGAGAAAAAATTAGATTCAATTGAAGGATTTTATTCAGCTAGTGAACTTTTAAATAGAATTAGCTAATTATGGTCTACTTAATTCCGTGCAGGGATAATGAAATAGCGATAGTGAGAAAAAAAATTGTAAGTGTGATAGAAATGAATATTCTTCCTTTATTTTCCTTTTTAGCAGGATTTGCTTCAATTTTATCTCCATGTATACTCCCTCTTATACCCGTGTTTATTGGTTATTTTTTAGCTAAAAAGAAAAAAATCGAAATATTTTCATTTATTTTAGGATTATTTTCTATATTTCTTATTTTTATTATATTAACCATGGTTTTTACAGCAGCTATTAATCACTACTTATATTATATTAGAATAATAGCTTCTTTAATTTTAATAACATTGGGAACAGCTATTTTATTTAACAAGAATATTTTAAACATAAGTCCTCCACATTATAATCTTGATTCTGGTAAAAATCAAGATGACAATAATGAAAACATTTTAAAATTGATTAAATCCTCATTTATCACAGGATCATTAACATCTTTGGCTTGGGCTCCATGTTATGGAACCTATCTTATAAGTTTAATTTCATTTTCGGTTGCAACAGAAAATACATTTTACAGTGGAGTTAATTTACTTATTTACACATTAGGATTTGGATTAAGCTTATTTATAATTGGATTTTTGATTTCAGCTATAAATATTCAAAAACTAATAAATAAAGCAGATTTAATCAATAAAATATCTGGAATTTTAATTATATTGGGAGGAATTTATTTACTTTGGATTCAATTCTTTGGATATTGAAAATTCCATTCAAAAAGACCTTGACAAATTTTTTTTAATTAGCTAATTATTATAAATTATATTTAATAATTTTAAATGCTTTTTTTCATTTTAAATTACATTTAATACATTATTTTTAATATTATAATATAAATTAAAAAAATTAGAGGTTAATTATAAAAATATTTAGAAAATTAGTTAAAATGATTGTAGTCTTAAAAAAAAGATTGTAATTAATGATTTATTAACAATATGAATAATAAAAATAATAAAAAATAAGTTAAAATGCAGTGTTATCTAAGTTTATTAAGAATTCTAACACGAACCTGTCTGTTACATTTTCAGATTCATTAATATAAGTTTCATAGATTAACGATGGTGTTCCATTTTTTAAAATAGGAATTGAAATATAATCTGGGCTTGTTGGATGATCATCATCTGCAGCTACAAAATTTAGAATTTTCATACCAGAAATATTCTTTATTATCTCCATCCCTATCATTTTTGATATTTCATCATTTAGTGGAGCTATGATAAAATTATTTTCTGCATAAACCCCTCTATGAGCATGAAAATCAATAGCTAAGCTATAATTTTTACTTATGATGTCTGGAACTACATAATCTCTAGCTAATATTTGACCATTTATTCTTCCTTTATCAAAATCATCTTTATCTTTAGTTACTTCAATAACATAAACATAATAAGAATTATTTAATGAAGAAGAATATTCTTTCAAATATTTTAATACTGAATTGTGAGATTTAAATTCTAATGGGTGAACTCCCACAATAATAGCTATTTTATTTTCTGAATTAGGATTACCATAAGGTCCTTCAAGTGAAACTTTTCCTAATTCATTTTCACCTAAAACAACAGAATGATTATTAATTACATTCATCACAACAATAGAACTGATTACCATAAGAAACACAATACATAGGAGTAAAACATTGTATTTTTTCATAATCAACAACTTCTTTAAAAAACAATATTATATGTTTTTCACGATTTTTTTTTAAAAATATTTTTAGAATATAAACTTTTTATTATATATTTAAGATCTAATTATTTATAATAATTTAAAATCTAATTCTTCGTATTTTAAAGATTTTTTTTTATTAATCTAAAATTAATTAATTTTTTATATTATTTATTATAATTCTAATTTTAATTAATAGATAAATAGAATATAATTATTTTATTAAATAAATATTTTTTAATAATAGATTTAAATTTAATTAAATTTTATCAAAATATATTCTCTAAACTACTTTTTTGAACTTTTTTATCCTATAAAATGATTTGTGAACGGAATTGCGTTAAATAAAATAGCTAAAATAGAGAAATTATTGTTAAAGTAACAAATATCTTTGTTTTTTTAGATTTTGTCCTAATTAAGAAAATTGATATAAAAATAGAAATTATAAATAATATTATCCATAAGTCATTGAAATATATGTAAATTGAACTAGTTATAAAATCTACAGAGCATATTGCATTAACATCCAAACCTCCAAAAAAGAATTTAGCTATTGAATATAAAAAATTTATAGGAAATGGTTGAGGATTTACATTAGTTGAGAATGTAATTTATCAAATTCCTCTCTTAAATAATTCAAATTTCAATCTTTAACCCTATTGGACAATGATCAGAACCCATGACATCAGACAAAATGTAGCTATCCACTACATTATCTTAAAATTCTTCATTGACAAAAAAATAATCAAGTTGCCAACTTACATTTCTGTCACGAGCTTTTGTTCTATAGCTCCACCAAGCATAATTTTTTGGTTGGTCATTGAACATTCTGAAGGAGTCTGTGTAGCCATTAGCTAAGAATTTGTCTATCCATTCTCTATTGCATAAAACCTGAAACTTTCTCATTTTCTTTGGGTTTAGCTATATAAAACCTTGGTTCAAGGAAATGACAAGTACATCTTATGAAACTATCATTTTAATGAAACCTTGGTTCAAGGAAACACGTGTCCTCGAAAAAAAATTTATCGGGAAACTGGGGTCGACGAAAAATCGGGTATCATAATAGTGTGGCAAATAAATTAAAAAAAATAAAAAATACCCCTTCTTTTTTCTTTGAAAAATAAAATATCTCATTCCTTTCTTTAAAAAAATAAAAAAAGAATAACGCTTTTAATTAAAGTGGAAAGCGTGATTCAGTCAACCACTATAAGGATTAATAAAATATAGATAGCTGTTGCTCACTACCACTAGGTATTTCACCTAAGAATATGAGCATAACTATACAGTATATAATACATACGAATATAAACATTCCACCATAAAATAATATTAATTGTGCAAGTCCATTCATTAAATCACCTTTAAAATGGAGTTTTAGTCATATTACCGAAAGCAATAATTAAAAAAATAATATATAAAATAAAGAAAAGTATTCCAATTGGATTAATTTTCTCATTCATTCTAATTCTCCTAAAATTTTCATATATTCAAATTAAATTTGGAATTGAGTATAATAAATTTTTTTAAATTCCCTATTAATTCTTTTGTTCTGCAATTCAATTAAATAAAATCATGTATTCTTTTTTTCTTCTGAAAAACCCCCTTTGTTAATATTTTCCTCAATAATTTCATTTTTACCAAGTAAACTATTTACTAAAAATAGCACGACTAAATTTTTTTATTTACTCTTCTTATCACATCCCATATAACTTTAATCTCAAAATGATGAGTTTTAACAACTTTAATCTTAATTAATTCTCTAAATAACAATTCATTTCTCCTTCACAGTTAGGATAAACTATTATGATTCACTTCCTTCAAAATCACAGTTTTCAGTGTATATCGGTTCTTCATAGCCACAATTCCTACATTTAACTACAAAATCACAGATTTTCATACTTCCACCAGAAAATATTGAAATATCTTTAATAAATCAGCAAATCGTTCTATTCTATTGTTTTTAATGACTGATAGCAACTCATTTTTCATTTTATTATTTTGTATCATATAGTTTTTAATTGTAATTATTATGTAGTAACTTGTATATAAATATGAGTATTTTGTACATTTTATAATAATTTAGTCTAAAATTAATACAATAACAACAATTTTATTATAAAATATGAAAGATAAAAAAATGATAGAACTATTATCATATGTAAAGTTATCCACATATAGAGTAAAAGTTTTATTAGCATTAAACAATCAAAAAAAATTTGTATTAGCCTCTGAACTGTCTAAAATAATTGATATAAGAATAACACATATTGGAGCAACATTAAAAGAATTAACCGAGAAAAAATTAGCTTATTGCCCCAACCCTGATGTTAAAAGAGGAAAACTCTATGAAATCACAGATATTGGAAAAGAAATCGCTGACTACTTAGAAAAATGATTTTTTTAAAAAAAAATCAATAAAACAAATAATAACCCAAAAAAAAAACGCTCTTGTGTACATACCTTAGCAAAAATTAGATTTGACAGCAGCATATCAATAAATGATTATATCATGTAAAATTTTAAATCATGAAAATATTAGAATGCTTTTAATCTTTGCTAAACATCTATAAGGAAGTTTTCAAACTATATTAATTTTGCAATGATTGACATGCATGAGCGAAAAAAATATGAGTTAAAGAGATCTTAGCAATTATTAAACATGGAGAGTGTTCAGAAAGTAATTTTTGTAAATAAAAATGCTTAAAAAATAAAGAATTGTTCAGTGAAATACTCTCTTTTTCAAAGATTTTTCAAAAAAATTCAAATTTTTTGAACAAAATTTTATTACTGGACACTCTCACATGACAAAAAATATACAATTCACTATATTAAAATGTTACTTAATAATTATCATAGAAATATAAAAATCTATCCGAATAAAGATACTTCTATTAAATTATATAATATCAAATTTTCAATATACAGTAATTTTTTCTAAAAAATAATACAATTTTCTAATTTATCCTCCCTATTTATCCTCAAGAAATTTTTTTAATTTTCCAACAGGAACTTTAAACCAGGTTTCCTCTCCCCTGATAATCAGTAACAGTAGATAAAGGATTGGAGGGAGTTTGATCTTAAAAAAAAATTTATCCATAAAATGAAAATATTCATGTTTTTTAGAATAACCTTATCTAAACTTCATAAGAGTGTTCTGTTTCCATTATCGGGTGTTTAATAGTTCATTATTTGTATCAATTTAAAAATATGGCATTAATGCCTCATATGTTTTTTTAGATAACTATCTGGACTGTCCACATCGTTTACTGCTACATATACATAAAAATTCTTTGTATGGGCGGTATGTGTCCCATGAATACACTTATTGTGTCAAACTGAGTATAATTGTCCATGTTAATAGTTATCTTAATCAAGTTTCTTCTGCATGTTGTTGAAAATAGTTTTCTTAAATTCTGTGCTCTGAATTTTCCATAGTTTTTGTTTTTGTCTCTTCCCAAATTTAATTTATTGTTTAGTCTTTGGAAAATTCTTTGTATGGTATTGTTACTAAAGAAATTGGGACTTTTAAATGTGTGGAATAAAGGAGTATCATGGGCTAATGAATATTCTAAACTATCTCTTTCTTTTAAGTATTCAAAAATGTAGTGACTACATTTTCCACTATTGAAAGTTATACAAAGGTTTCCTTGTTTTTTTGTTTTCTTTGGCATGAAGTCCGAAAGGCACTATATTTAATGGGTTTCTATTTAATAATTCGTCTATACCTCTTCTGTGATATAGTAATGTTGCTTCTAAAAAGTCCTGTATCGTGAAGTTTTTTACATCACCTGCTCTAATTCCAGTATGAAGATTTGCTGTTCTTCTCTAAATTCATCTAATAGTTGAGAAGGTAGTTTACAAATAATTCCCATAGTTTAGTGAAAACTAAATTGTAATAAAGAATACTGTTATCTGAAAATTTCTTTTTTTATCATTTACATAAATTTATCATTGTATTGGATATTTTAACCAAAGTTAATTCATTTTAACAAATACATCATCATATGAAAGAACTTATTAATAAAAATAATTATTAGAATGTACTTTTAGCATGAATCCTCGCTTTATAGGGAATTAAAACGGGAAAAACAATGCAAAAGATAAGAGAAATGTGAAAAATATAGCACCCTAAAAAATTTCTATTACAAAAATAAAATCATCTGAAAAAAAAAATCTGAAAAAAATCTAAAAAATAGATGACAAAATAGATGACAAAAATATATGATATATGACAAAATAGTAAAGCATATATACTATTAATAGAATTTTCATCCATTTATATTAGCGAAAAATAAATATTTTTTATTACCTTTCTTATGAAACTTAGAAACTAATCCCTGATTAGATAAATTGTTAAGATCTCTCATTGCAGTTCTTTTAGATATATTGAAATATTGGCTATAGCTATTAAAAGAAAAAGATTTATCTTCATTAATAATTAATGTCAATGCCTCTATTTGGCGATCATTTAATCCTAGATCTTTTAAATTAATTGTATTTGATCTACTGGAAAATATTTCAGTTAACTCTTTTTCAGTTTTAGTATAGAAAATTATATCAAAAAAACCACCATTTTGTAAAAATTCTGGTTTTCTCATTCCATTATCTTCCATGATAGAATTCATTTTACCAATTCCAGTTCCAAATTTCTCCATATCCTTAGTTCTATGGAATAATTCACAAATTTCCTTATTTCGATGAGAATAACGACCTTCTAAAGAATTAATTTTTAGAGGAGGGATTAATTTACCTGGACTTACAATTTCAAGCCTATCTTCAAATATAGATATAGAAACAGACGAACCTTTGACATCATAATCTCGATGATCTTGTTCTGTAGCTCCACCAAGTATAATTTTTTGTTGGACATTGAACATTCTAAAGGTATCTGTGTAACCATTAGCTAAAAATTTATCAATCCATTCACGCTCAATTGGCATAAAACCTGAAACTTTCTCATTTTTTTTTGGTCTAGCAACAATCTATTTCTTTATGTGCTGTGTTTAAATCACCACAACCCACTAGGTTGTTTCCTTCGTCCCTTAAATTGTTGTTGTATGTGAAAAATGCATCGTAGAATTCTAGTTTGTATTGTAATCTTTCATCACTCATACCACCATAGGAAATAAACACTTAAAAATATAAAGTTACTGAATATCATAAGTTACTAATTTTCCAACAAAAAATATTTTGTTAGGAAGAGTTAGCTTTGGTAAAAATATCAGAATACGACGATAAATTAATGCAAATGATAAAAAGGAGAAATTTATCAGACAAAAGTATTCAACGATATAACCTAGTTTTCACAGAACTATTTGGATTATTCGATAAGCTACCTTCCCAACTATTAGACGAATTTAGAGAAGAACAACAAATATTCATAAATAAAGAAGGAAATCCAAGAATAAAACCCATAGAAGACAGAAAAATAAACAAATACCAGTTCATATATGATGATTACCTAAAAGACAAATATAATAGTGATAGAACCAAAGAAGGAAAACTAAGAATTTTCAGAGCATTCTGTCATGACTACAATCTAGAATTACCTAAACCAATAATATACAACACAACACCAATAAAAATAAGGACAAAAGACCTACCAACTTGGGATAATGTAAATAAAAGTTTAAAACATTGTAACAGTATGGAAAAAGCATTAGTCACATTTATCGCAACATCAAGAATACGATCAGGTGACGTAAGAGAATTCACAATACAGGACCTTTTAGAAGCAACATCATTATATCACAAAGGAGAAATAGAAGAGTTACTAAATAGAAATCCATTAAATGTAGTTCCCTTTTGGGATTTCATGCCAAAGAAAACAAATAAACGAGGAAACCTCCGTATAACATTCAATAGTGGAGAATGTAGCTACTACCTTTTTGAATACTTAAAAGAAAGAGATAACTTAGGATATTCACTAACTCCAGACACTCCTTTATTCCATACATTTAAAAATCCTGATTTTTTGAGTAATAATGCTATTCCTCGTATATTTCAAAGACTAAATAGTGAATTACATTTAGGAAAAGATAAAAACAGAAAATATATAAAATTCAGAGCACACAATTTAAGAAAACTATTTTCAACAACATGCAGAAGAAACATGAGTAAAACAGCTATTAACATGGATAACTACACAGAACTAGACATAATAAGTGTGTTCATGGGGCACACACCACCAAATGCCAAAAACTCATAGGTATATGTAGCAGTAGATGATGTTGATAGTCCAGATAATTATCTAAGAAAAACATACGAAGCACTAATGCCATATTTTAGAATTGATACAGAGAATGAACTATTGACAACTCACGCCAAAGAAACAGAATACTTTAATGAAGTTTAGATATGAATATAATAAATTATTAGTAAAAAATCAATAGCTTCTATTCTCAAACCTATAAAAAGTTTTTATCTAATGTTTATGAGGCTTCAAAACCAGCTTTAAGTTCGTATTGGAACTTTTAAAAAATTTTTTCAAGGATAATTATCTTTTTCAAAAAATTATCATGAAAAAAATCAATCAAATATTTTTCAAATGCTCTTAGAAAAAGCACTAATTATTATAAAATCATAATACTTACTCATATAAATATTAATTTATCTTCCGGGTTTTGTTATGAATCAGACAACTTTTGATGATATTGTTCGTGAATATGGCTCTATCTTTAAAAATCGTGAAATATTCACAATGGAATATATACCCGACATCTATAAATACCTTGATAGTCAATTAACCAAGATGGCGATTTATAGTAAGGAAGTAGATAATGGTATTACTCCCCAAAACATGAGACTCATAGGAGGTTGTGCCACAGGAAAAACAAGCACTACAATGAAATACTTTAGTATGATGGAGAAACGATTCACAAATGTGGTATGTGTTTATATTAACTGCCAAATAAACACAACAGAATATAAAATATTCAGTAAAATATACAAAAAACTATTTGGAAAACAAGTTAATGTTTCAGGACTATCTAAATTCAATATCTACGATGAAGTAATGGAATATCTTGTAAAAAAAGGAAAAGTACTAATAGTAGCTCTAGATGACTATAACTATATAAAAACAGGTCAAGAGCTAAACATGACATTATACAACTTGTTACGTGCTCATGAATCATATAATGGAGTTAAAGTATCTGTTTTAACAATAATCAACACAAATGAGGATATACTTATTGATCCTCAAGTTTCAACAATATTTCATCCGATAGAGGTAGAATTTGATAATTATAAGCGTTATGAAATTTATGATATACTTAAAAAACGTTGCCAAGCAGGATTCTACCACAATGTAGTCAGTGAAAGAGTATTAAACAAAGTAGTAAATCGAACATATGATAGTGGTGATTTACGTTATGGTATAAAATTATTAAGTAAAGCTGGTGAAAAAGCAGAAAAAGAAAGTTCAGTAAATATATTAAGCAAACACACAACAATATAATAATTTTGAACATATTATTAAACAATTCATGATTTCATCTAATAACCTAACTATTATCATTATCCTCTGCTCGAACCCTCTCTTATGGTCGTGATGGAAAATTAAGAAAATTTTTTGAAAGTAAAAAGCTGATTGCATCAGAGATAACTCATATTTTTTTTAGAAAAAATTATTTTATAATGAATATTTAATAGTATATGCTTGTCTATAGCTACTTTTATTCTGGTATATTTTCACATTATTATGATAATTATTAAGCGACATTTTAACATAGTAAATTGTATATTTTTTTCTTGTTATTATTTATTTTGTGGATTTTTTTTTAAATTAATTTTCTAAGTATTCAGCAATTTCTTTTCCAATATCTGTAATTTCGTATAGTTTACCTCTTTTAACATCAGGATTAGGACAGTAAGCTAATTCTTTATCTGTTAATTCTTTCAATGTTGCCCCAATATGTGTTATTCTTATATCAATTATCTTAGATAATTCAGAGGCTAATACTAATTTTTTTTGTTTATTCAAAGCTAATAAAACTTTTACTCTGTATATAGATAATTTTACATAATAACATCTCTATCATTTTTTCATCTTTCATATATAATAATAAAATCGTTGTTAATGTATTAATATTAAGACTAAAATATTATAATATGTACAAATAACTACATTTATATACAATTTACTCCAATATAATTGCAATTAAGAACTATATTATACAAAAATAATGAAATGAGTTGCTATCAAAATTGAAAAACAAAATAGAAAATTAGTTGATTTATTAGAGATATTTCAATATTTCCTTGCCTAATGGTGTTAATTTATACAATCTACCTCTTTTATCATTTTCATTTAAGCATACAATAATGTTTTCATCTTTGAGTTCTCTTAAGTATTTACTTATATGTTTGGAACTTATGTTTATGTTTCGGGCGATTTCTGTAGATATTTTGATCTCATCACCTATAAAATGAAGTATATTCTCTCTATGCTTAGAAGATTTGATAAATGACAGTTTTGCTATAGTTTCATCATTCATGCCTAATGATTTAAAAAATTAGACTAATTTTTTATACTCTTTTTAACCACATATTATACTCAAAGTAGTATCCTTTAAATAATATTATTTCAATAAATTATCATCAAGTATGGCTCTTAATTAATAACAATTTCTTGAATAAAGAAACTAAGAAGTGTGAAAAACTAAATGGAATTGACAAGATACTGATAAAAAAAGAATTTTTCAAATTGAAATGTTTAAAATAATTTTACAACATGAAGGTGAATTAAATGAATAATAAACTAAACACACCATCTAATAATTCCATTGGTTAGACTATATTTTGGCTCTTTTTTTAATTTTTATACTTCCACACCTAGTAAAAACACATATACCAATTTAAAAAGGAGAATTAATAATGGGAGATTTTTTAACTTACATAGGACAATTATATCGAATGAATAAAAAAAGGTGATTAAGTGAATTTGAATAAGAAAGGTTTAGTTGTAGCTATGTTTATAGCTTTTTTAATTATAACTATAACTTGTGGTTATATGTTTGGTTCTACATATTGGAATAATAATGTTCATATTTATGGTGAAGTTGGGCTTATTTTACATATATTAGAATATGTTTTAATTTATTTCGCTATTTTTGGTGTTGTTCCTACTTATATTGGTTATAAGTTAGGTGCTTATGCTGATAAAAAAGGTATTTTATAAAGGTTTGAGTGAGTTTTCACCTTCTGAAGTAAAATTTATCACGAGGAGAGCAAATCATGGTTAATAAAAAAGGTTTAATTGCAAGTGGTTCAATTGGTTTTATAATATTTTTATTATCTACTGGGATTTATGGTAGTATAGCTACTAAATTAAGGAATGTTGCACATTATCCAGATGCTGGGTCTTGGTATTTTAATATTTTTATGACGGATATTTTACCATATATTTTTAAAGGGAGTTAACTCAAATTTAAAAGATAAATTAACACCCCATACTTTACGACATAGTTTTACAATTTATTTACTTAATAAAGCAAAAAGACCTCTTAATGAAGTACAGCAACTATTAGGGCATGATAATATAGCTACTACACAAATTTACACAAAAATAGATAATGAAGACATGGAAAGAGGATATGGAAAAATAATTTGGTAAAGTATCTACTAGTTCTTAAAAGTTTAATAAAATGAATTTAAAGATTGAATAGCATAATCTTCCTTCATAACTTCATTAATTTCAGGATCTCCTATGTCTGTAATTCCTTTTACTTCTTTAATTTTATCCATTAGTCCAAGAGTACGATTTTTAGCTTCTCGAATGATAGTATCATAAGTCCTAGGATATATTGTTATTGTTTTTCCAACGGTCTCTTCCTCTTCACTTTCATTATCTATTTTTGAGCCTAATACATAACAATCAATTTCAATGTCTCCACCTTTTTGTATTTTTGTGTGAGCCCTTATTTTCTTTGCATATCTTTTGGCTTGATTCATTTCTTCATCCCCTATTGTAGAATCTCCTTTTTTGAGTTCAACAATTAAAATTTTATCATAACCAATTAGGTTTCCCTTTTTTCTTTTATCACTACCAGTTATGCTAAACATATTACCATTTGATGTTGTTACAAAATCAGGTCTTTTATTATCTCCTTCAAATGATGTTTCAACTTTCAACACTTCTCTTAATGCAGTTTTTAAAGATTTATTAGATGTGAAAATACCTGGACCTTCATATTCTGGTCCAAAAATCCACAATCCATTTTCAAATATGGGTTGAAGTTGACTTAATTCTTTTGTTGTAGGTTTATCTGATAAATGTTCAAGATTTGCTATTAATTTAAGACGTCCATAAAGTTCACCTAAAACACCATATGCATCTTCAATACTCCATTTTTCCAAAATTTTTCCTAGTTTTTCCCAATCATCAGTATCCATTTCAAAAAACTTTTGCAGTAAAAGATCCCTTTTGCCTGTTGTTCCCATAGTTGCTACTATTGAAACAACCTTATTTAATTGTGTTTTATTTAAAAAATGTTCATCTAGTAACCTATCAATAAATTTTCCTACATCCTGCTGAGAAACAGGATCCAATCCTTTAATGACTTCCTCATTAATTTTGACAGTATTTATCTTTTTTTCATGGTGGGACTCACTCAAATAGTCTTTAGCTATTTCAAGTATTTTCTCTTTAGCAAATTCTTTAACTCTATTAATTTTTGCATCATCTTCAAACCCACTCCAATCTGGTTTAACATAATTTTCTAAAAAATCAGCAATTATAACAAATACAAATTTATTTTCTATGTTGTTTTTTCCATCAAAAGGTATATCTAAATCTTTCCACTTATTTACTTCAGCAGATCTATTATTTACATACCAAACTATTTGATATTGTGAAATTTTTTTATTATATTTTTCTCGAGGGATTTGAACAATTACTAATTTTTCCCCATCGAACTCATATTCTTTTCTATCAAATTCATATAAATCTAATAATCTCAACTCTTTATTGTTAATATAAATTTTAAAATGAGGATCAGCTCCAAAACGCACACTTAGACTATTTGCTATTAATTTTTCATTGATATAATTACGATATATTGGGCATTTAATTAGTAATCCCGTTTCTTTTTCACTATCATTTTTTTCAGAAGAAATAATTTTAGTTGCAGCGAAACCACCACCTATTTCACATTTTTTCACTTTAAATTTGGATTTAATTTCATTTTTATATGAAATAACTTCATAAGAATTTGAAAATCCAAAAAGACCTAATCTACCCCTACCATTTTTTCCTATAATGGTTCTATCTATGGATTCATTAATTGAGATTTTATTTCCATCAGTTCTTTTATCAAATCCAACGGATCCCCAAATTTCTTCAAATTCTTCTGGATTGATTCCTTCTCCATTATCAGCTACTGTAAATATTTCCCCATCACATAATCCTTCAATTTCTGGCCATTCAATCCTAACCTCAGTTGCTTTTGCATCATAAGAATTAGCCACTAATTCCATTATAGCATTTTCAGGATTTTTTAGTTGTGATCTTAAAAAAGATTTATCAAAATTAGGTGCTAAATGGAATTGATTGAATTTAGTTTTTTTATTCATGAAAAAGCACTCCTTATGGTCATTATAAGTTTTTTAATATATTTCTATATTCTCAAACCTTTAAATAGTTATTTATTTTATTATTTCTATTTTTGAAGAATATCTATTGAGGAAACTTAATGAAAATTTTATATACTCTTAAACTACAAATTATATTAATAGAAAATTAGTAACTTGCAAACTAATGAAAATGATTAAAGGTTTATAATTCAATCTCCAACCCAATTGGAGCATGGTCTGAGCCCATTACATCAGATAAAATATAGCTATCTAGAACATTATCTTTGAATTCTTCATTTACAAAGAAATAGTCTAGTCTCCAGCCTACATTCCTAGTTCTTGCTCTTGTTCTGTAGCTCCACCATGTGTATTGGTCTGGTTTGTCATTGAACATTCTAAAGGTATCTACATAACCATTAGCTAGAAATTTGTCTATCCATTTTCTTTCTATTGGTAAAAATCCTGAAACCTTACTATTTTCTTTAGGTCTAGCTATGTCAATTTCTTTGTGTGCTGTGTTTAAATCACCACATATTATTATATTGTTTCCTTGGTCTCTTAAATTGTTAGTGTATGTGAGAAATGCATCGTAAAATTCAAGCTTGTATTGTAATCTTTCATCACTCATACCACCATTGGGATAATATATATTTAGTAAAATAAAATCATCAAAATCGAATCTTTGAAATCTGCCTTCTATGTCAAATTTCTTAATATTGAAGCTATTGCTTATTTCATTTGGTTTAATTGATGTGTAAGTAGCTACTCCACTATATCCTTTTCTTTCTGCTGGATTAAAATAGCTATGATAATTAGGAACATCTTTTAATTTTTTAGGAAGTTGTTCAACATTAGCTTTAATTTCTTGGAGACATAATATATCAGTATCAACTCCCTCAAACCATTCCAAAAACCCTTTTCTATGAATTGCTCTAATTCCATTAACATTCCATGATAATAATGTTATATTTGTCATAATCCTACCTCTAAAGAATTTAAAAAAAAATATGATAGCTAATATTATATTCCGATTCACAGACCTTAAAATTTTCTTTTCTAATTATCATCTTCATTAGCTAAAATTTTCATTGGAATTATTTGATCATAGTTTTTAAATAATGAT
>WRMT01000033.1 GCA_009777005.1 Methanobrevibacter sp.
AGTATTTAAACTCAAAAAAGCCATACAATTTGTACTTTTATCAACGAAACATACAATGAGCTTTAAACTTACCAACTAAAATACCAATGCCCTCTGATTTTTCCCAAAAATCTAGGACCCTAATCAATTTTATAAAAAAAATCTATAAAAAAAATATTTAAAATTGAATATTTTAGATTTTATATTAATTTTTTTTAATTATAATCATGGGTTTTAAATACATTTACAAAATAAACATTTTATTCTTAATTGTACAAAATCAATTTTTTTTCAGAAAAAGTGAATAATATTTATAATATTAAAACAATATTATTATTTAATAAAAAATTTAATCTTAAATTAACACTTATTTTATAGAATATCTATTGAAAAATAGTTAAAATAGCTAATATTTACCATATATTCATTATTTTAAACTAGTATCCAGTTAAAATCTTTTTGATTTTTATATTAGTAAAATATAAATATGTTGATAATTAGCTAAAGCTATAAAATTATTAATATTATAAAAATATGTAATTATAATCTATATATTTAAATAAAGATTATGATGGTGATTTAATGGATAAAGTAATTCTTGCATTTAGTGGTGGATTGGATACTACAGTTTGTGTAAAATTATTAGAGGAAAACTATAATTTAGAAGTTATAACAGTATGTGTAGATGTTGGTCAGCCAAAGAAAGAAGTTGAAAAAGCTGAAGAGGTTGCAAAACAATTAAATGTTAAAAAACATTACACTATTGATGGGAAAAATGAATTTGCAAATGACTACATAGCTAAAGGAATAAAAGCAAATGCACTTTATGAAGGATATCCATTGAGTACAGCTATTGCTCGACCATTAATAGCTATGAAAATTATAGAAATAGCTGAAAAAGAAAATGCATTAGCTATTGCTCATGGATGTACTGGTAAAGGTAATGATCAATTTAGATTTGAAGCTGTTATTCGTTCAATGTCAAATTTCAAGATAATAGCTCCTATTCGAGAATTAAATCTTACAAGAACTGAAGAATTAGATTATGCAAAAAAACACAATATTCCTCTCTCTTCTGATAAACTTTACAGTATAGATGAAAATATTTGGGGAAGATCGATAGAAGGAGATATTCTAGAAAATCCAGCTAATGAACCTCCTGAAGAGATTTACGAGTGGACTGCAACAGGAGAAAATGCTAATGAAGCTCCTGAAAAAGTCGCCATTGAATTTGAAAAAGGAATTCCCGTAGCTATTAATGGGAAAACTATGTCACTTCTTGATTTAATTGGAGTAGCTAATGAAATAGCTGGAAAAAATGGCATTGGAAGAATTGACACTATTGAAAACCGTATGATTGGACTTAAAAGCAGAGAAATATATGAAGTTCCAGGAGCTATTTTGCTGATTAAATCACATCAGGCTTTAGAAGAGTTAGTGCTTACAAAAGATGAGCTATTGTTTGCAGAATTTATGAGTACTAAATATGCTGATTTAGCTTACACTGCATTATGGCATGAACCATTAAGAGAAGATATGGATCAAGCTATTGATCACATGCAAAGAAGAGTTAGTGGAAAAGTAGTAATGAAACTATTTAAAGGCTCAATAATACCATTATCCAGAAAATCCGAGTATAGTTTACATGATATTGAACATGTTAGCTTTGAAGATAAGGAAAACGATCAAAAAGAAGTTGAAGGCATGATAAAACATCATGGTCTTCAAGCAAATATCTACCAAAAATTGAATAGAAAAGAATCATAGCTATTGAATCTTAACTAATTATAGTATTTAAATCGATAGATAAAATCCTATGATTAATTATTAATTTTTTTAACTGTGATTATGTCAAAATTTCACCTATCAAAAAAAATATTAGTGTGATGTATATTTCTTAATTATAATAAATACTTCTTAATTATAATAAATATCTCTAAATTATAATAAATATCTCAAAATTATGATTTATACTTCTCATTCCATTGTTTTTTTCGATGAAAATATTGGATTAAGTGTGAAATTTTGATGTGTCTTAGCTTCCTATAGAATATGTCTGGTATTCAAAAAAAGACAAACTGTTGGTTATTTATGTTGAAGATGAAATGTTTTTAATGACTATTTTTTCAGGTTATTTTATATTTACGCAAAATTTTAGACTTTAACATGAAAATAGCTGATAAATCATAGTTAAAAACTTTATTTTTGAATATAATACAATGAAATAATCATACTAAAAGAAGTAACCATGAAAAATGAAGTCAAAGATTTTGTTGTTGGAAAAGATGTTAAATGTCCTATTTGTGGTGGAGAAATGAATAAATGTGGGTCACAAAAAGGGAAATCTAAATTTTGTTGTGTATCATGTGGATATGAAATATAACAACCCAATAACAAGTTTAAAAAAAAACATCCGAAATTTTCACAAAGAATAATTATAATGTTATGAAAATAAAATTAATTAATTCTAGCTGTGCAAAGATAATCCTAAAATAGCTAATTTTCTATGAAATGTATATATTGGAATCCATCCAAAATTCCGAAGATAACAAAAAATTTATTAATGGAAGTTTCCACAGTTTTAAAATTTTAGAAAAATTAATAAAATTATTTCCATTATAACAAATTTAAATAGATTATAAGTGAGAATTTCAAAAAACCAAACTTGAATATTACATTTCTATCAATTACTTTTAATAAAATTTATTTTTATATTAAATAATTTTTGTAAAAGTATTAATTAAACATTTAAAAAAATATTTTTTGATATTGTCTAAAATGAATAGTAGTTTAGTTGGAAAATCTTTAATTCTTTATTTTTTAAAGTAGAAAAACTTTAATTTTAATTATTTTAAAATTTAATTTATAGTCCTTGAAGAAAAGTTTGAATTAAATTTTTTATAAAAAATTAATTAATTTCCAAAAAATCTATTTAATTCCTGTTATTTTTAATAATAAATAGCTATTAATTATTTTTATTAAAAAATATAAATTTTAATCATTTAGATAAATTAATAAATTAATATAAAAATTTTTAAAAAAGTCATTACTTAGAAACTTTATTTCCAATGCTATATTCTTTAAAAGTGGAAAATCTTTAATTTTATTTATTTTTTAAAATTTTTTTCTTTAAAAATAGAAACACAAAACTTTTATTTATTTTAAAAAGTTTTTTATTCTTAAAAAGTGAAAAATCCTTAATTTAAATTATTTTAAAATGTAATTTATTTTTTAAAAGTAAAAAATCTTTAATTTTATTTATTTTTAAAAATAAGATTAATTAAAAATATAATTTATATTTCAAATAATATACTATATTTTAAACTTAAAAGTCATTATTTTAGTGAAAATAATATGAATATCTCCTAAATATAATTATGATAAACTGAATAGCAAAATTAAAATTAATTATATGAAAAATAAATGTTATTAACGAATTATTATTGAATTTATTCTATTGGTGAAATATTAATGAAAATAGCTAAGATATTAATTCAAGGAATTGTCCAAGGAGTAGGATTTAGACCAACTGTATATAGAATAGCTAATGCTTTGAATTTAAAAGGATATGTGCGAAACCTTGGGAATATAGTCGAAATAATTTTATTTGAAAATGAAGAAAAAACAAAGAAATTTATTGATACCCTAAATATAAAAAAGCCACCAATATCAAAAATTAATTCAATAAATCTTCAATGGGTGGAAAATCATGAATATCCTTATCCAAAAAACAGCAATTTCCAGATACTTGAAAGTTCATCTAACTTTTCAGGAGCATCAGTTATTCCTCCAGATTTAGCTATATGTGACAATTGTTTAAAAGAAATAAACACTCAAAATAACAGAAGATATAAATATCCTTTTACAGCGTGTACTGATTGTGGACCTCGTTTTACTGTTATTGAAGATGTTCCATATGATAGAGATAAAACTACAATGGATGATTTCCCTTTATGTGATGAATGTATGGAAGAATACTGTAATCCATTAGATCGTCGTTATCATGCTGAAGCAAGTTGTTGTGATACTTGTGGACCTAAAGTAAACTTATTTGACTCTAATCATACAATATATAGTAAAAATCCTGTTAAAAAAACAGCACAACTTTTAAACAAGGGAAGTATAATAGCTATAAAAGGAATAGGAGGAACACACTTAGTAGCTAAAGTTACCGAAGATAAAGTAATCCCAACTCTGAGAAAACGACTGGGAAGACCCAGCCAACCTTTTGCAGTGATGGCATCCGATTTAGACGCGGTAAAAAACTTTGCAGAACTTTCTTCAAAAGAATCTAAATCACTCCTTTCCAAAGAAAGACCTATAGTTGTGCTAAAGAAAAGCAAAAATTACGATTTTCCAGAATCTTTAGCTCCACAATTACATAATATCGGAGTCATGTTACCTTATTCTCCCTTACACCATATTTTATTTGATTATAGTGATGAGGATGCATATATAATGACTTCAGCTAATATTCCTGGAGAGCCTATGATGATTAAAAATAAAGAGATTTTTTCATCCCTCCAAGGAATAGCTGATTATTATCTCCTCCACAATCGAAAAATCTACAACCGGTGCGATGATTCTGTAATCAGATATAGAAATGAGGAATTATCTTTTATAAGAAGATCAAGAGGATATACACCTGAACCCTACGATTTAAATAAATTAAAATTGGTTGATGAAAATTTAAATCTTTTAACTCTAGGACCAGAGCTTGATGTGACATTTACACTTGCAAAAAATGGTTTAGCTTATACATCCCAACACATAGGAAATACAAACAAGTTTAAAACCTACCAGTTCCTTCAAGAAGCTATTAAAAATATGATGAACATTACAAAAACAGATTATTTTGACATTATAGCTTGTGACATGCACCCCCAATTTTTCACCACACGTTTAGCTAATGAAATGGGAGAAAAATTCAATTGCGATGTGGTTCCAGTTCAACATCATCATGCACACGGAGCAGTTCTAGCTATAGATAACTCACTTGATGAACTCATATTTATAGCTGCTGATGGAGTTGGATATGGAGATGATGGAACTGCATGGGGAGGAGAAGTAATGTACACCAACATCAATAGCTATGAAAGATTAGGTTCACTAATGCCTCAAAAGATGCCTGGTGGAGATATTTCAACAAAATACCCTGTTCGGATGTTAGCATCAATTTTAAGTGGTGAAAATAGAAATTCACCCCATTATAACGATGACGAACTTAAAAAACTTTTAAAAGAAAAATACATTAACTATTTCCAACATGGAGAATTAGAAATAGATAGTTTATTAAAGCAATTAAAATCCAATTTAAATGTTACAAAAACAAGTAGCACAGGTAGAATTCTTGATTCAATAGCTGTTGCCTTAGGTATTTGTGGTGAAAGAACCTATGAAGGAGAATGTGCTATGAAATTAGAATCTTTTGCCTATGGAGCTACTGGAGATTTGACTATTCCCTATGAAATAAAAAAAGTAGATAAACACCTTGTCTTAGATACTTCATTAATATTAAAAAATATTGTAGAAAAAATAGCTAATGGAGAAAATAAAAAAGAAATAGCTGCTGGAGGACAAGTAGCTATTAGTGAAGGTTTAGCAGAAATAGCTATTGAGGCTGCAAATAAAAAAGGTATTGATGTTATTGGAGCTACTGGTGGAGTATTTTATAACGAAGCTATTACATTAGCTGTTAAAAATTACATTGAAAAAGAGGGATTCAAATTTGTCCAACATGTAAATTCATGTGCAGGAGATGGGTCTGTTTCTTTAGGGCAAGCAGCTATTGTTTCTTCAAAAATAAAATAAATATTTTCAATTTTAATCAGTATAATATAAATAAATTATAATTTAACATTAATTAAGTTATTATTAAAATCTTTATAAAAAATACTATAACTCATATAAAAAATAAAATAAAAAATATAAAAAAAAATATAAAAAATATAAAAAATACAGAATTTATATAAAAAATAAAATAATTAACACCAGAGATAAGATAATTTAATTTTCATTGCAAAATGTAGTACAAGTTTTTTAAAAAAAAAACCAAAATATTTAAAAATAGCTTTTAAATGTGATTATATGGCAAAATATGGGAGAACTTGGTGGGGAGAAAAGTGGTTAAATGCCTTAAAAGACATTGACCACAGTAACAGACTCCCAAGAGGTAGAACATATGCAAACACTGGAAAAGTCTATGACATCAAATTCATCGAGGACATAATCACAGCAAAAGTTAAAGGTAACTATGCAAGCTATTATAAAGTCAGAGTAATGCCAAATTCACTTACTCAAACTGAAAAAGAAATGATAATAGAAGTTATTAACAATCATCCCTCCATACTATCAGCACTACTAAACAAAAAACTACCAAAAGAATTGTACCACGAGCTATCAAAAATTGGAATAAATTTATTTCCAGAATCATGGCGACAAATTAATGCTGACTGTAATTGTCCTGACTATGCAATGCCCTGTAAACACATAGCTGGATTAATATATATGATAAGTGTGGAAATAGATAAAAACCCATTTAAAGCTTTTGAAATAAGAGACTGTAATTTAACAAGTATGATTGACCATTTGGACAATGTAGAAGATGGAAAAGTCAGGAAAATCAAAAACATAAATGAAATTCTTATAAAAAGCAAAAATGCCAATGAAGATATTCCAAGCGAAAAAACAAATATTTCCAGTGAAAAAAAACATATTTCTAGTGAAAAAGAAAGTATTTCTACTGAAGAACTAAATAAAATTGATTTTTCAAAAATAAGTGATTTATCTACTCATACATTAGCTATGCTAAAAGAAAAGCCTTTATTTTATGATAAAGATTTTAAAAATATATTAGAACGGGTTTATACTACATTGAGTAGATATACAAAGAAATACTGTAGACCAAATTATTTCAATGAAGACTATTATACAGATGACATCATCTTAAAAACTAAAATAAAAGAACTTCCCAAATTAGACAGATTAAAAGATGAAACTAGTGATGAATGGAAAGAAAAGTACTTCCAAAACAAATGGGATCATCCTATACAATGGGAAACCTTTAAAATAGCTATTGATGAAAATTACAAAATAACTGAAATAAGAACTAATGAAAAAAAACCTAAAACAGCTAGTTCCTCAACTGATAAAAACAAAACTCCTTTTAAGGAAGAAAACCATGAAAATCTAAAACAAGTATTAGTAGGATTCCTATTAGAACTTTATCAAAGTAATATTCATAAATACAACTATAACATACAATACTTCTACCTGTTAACCCAAATTACAATAAACTTAATTGAAAACAAAGCTATTATGCCAGAACTTCTAGAGTTGAGTAATAATTATGTTAGCATCAGATGGCTTCCTTGTTTATTTGACAAAGATATAAATGAGATATGTGAAAATTTATACGAATTATGTCCTAAAAACTTGATTACTCTTGGAAAAAAAGAGTTAAACCCTGAAGAACAAGTAAAAATAGCTATTAGCTTAATAATCTCAGGAATACTTTCAAATTATGTTGAAATCGGCATGGCACAATATCTTGAAAAACAAATAAATACTCCTATTTTCCAGCTATTTTTCGAGGGAAACCCTCAAAACTTCAAAAAATTTGAAACCAAAGGTTATGAATTTTTAATTGATCAATGGCTCTCTAACTTACACCTTGGAAAAAGAGATTATAATCTTTACTTAACCATTGATGAGATTAATGAAAACTTTAATATAAACCTTGAAGCAAGTATTGAGGATGCTCCACCAGAAGCAGTTTACAATATAATATCTGATAAAAAAAATTATAAAATCACTGATAAAAAGTTACAGTTATTATCCGATATCTATCTAATACAAGATTACTTACCTGAAATAGCTAAATCTGTTGATTTAAAAAAGCCTATTGAATTTAATTTAGATGAATTTTCCTCATTTTTCATAGATATTATCCCTCTATTAGAGATAATGGGAATATTCATAATACTTCCAAAATCATTGCAAAAAATATTTAAACCACAACTCACACTTAATATAGAATCAAAAAAACCAGGTTTAAATGAAAAAGCTTATCTTTCACTTCGAGAACTTGTAAAGTTTAATTGGGAACTTGCAATAGGAGATAAGAAGATAACTGCTAGTGAATTTAAAAAGCTTTTGAAAAAATCTGAAGGATTGGTTAAATTAGCTAATAACTATGTTATTTTAGATAAAAACGAAATTAAATCTATTATTAAAAGATTAGATAAAATTCCAAATAAATTAAGTCAAACTGACTTAACACAAGCAATACTGTCTGGAGAATTTAAAGAGATAGAGGTTAACATAGACAACGAGCTTAAATCAATGGTTGAAAACATTACAACACCTGTTAAAACACATATCCCCAATAATTTAAATGCTGATTTAAGGGATTATCAAAAAAGAGGTTTTTCATGGTTAGCTCAAAATGTTGATTTGGGCTTTGGAAGTATATTAGCTGATGATATGGGTCTTGGAAAAACTTTACAAGTATTAACTCTCATTTTACATTTAAAAAATCAGGATAAATTAAAGAAGAAAGTTCTTGTAGTTGCACCAACTAGCTTACTATTCAACTGGCAAAGAGAAATTGAAAAGTTTACACCTACACTAAATTCCTTTATATATCATGGGCAAAATCGAAAAATCCCAAAAAAAGACTGTGACATTATCATAACTTCTTATGGAATGATAAGAAAAGATGAAAAGCTATTTAAAAAAGAAAAATGGCAGTTATTAGTGATTGATGAAGCTCAAAATATTAAAAATCCACTTGCACTACAAACTAAAGCAATCAAATCCTTAAAAGCTAGTAGTAAAATAGCTTTAAGTGGAACTCCTGTTGAAAATAGACTTGCTGATTATTGGAGTATATTTGATTTTACAAACAAGCATTATTTAAGCACAGCTAAAAAATTCACAAAACGATTCATAGTCCCTATTGAAAAAGAAAAAGATAAAAATGCCTTAGATACTTTCAAAATGATTACAAAACCATTTATCCTAAGAAGATTGAAAAGTGATAAGAGCATAATAGCTGATTTACCAGATAAGATTGTAAATGACATTTTCTGTAAGTTAACTCCAAGTCAAACAGCTCTGTATCAAGAAATGATTGATTCCATTATGGATGAAATTGACAAGAGCGAAGGAATTAATAGGAAAGGACTTATTTTTAAGCTAATAAATGCTTTAAAACAAATTTGTAATCATCCAAGCCAATTTACAAAGAGTAAAAAGTCATTAGCTATTGGTGATTCAGGGAAAATGGAAGTTCTTATAAACATACTTGAAACTATTCATGAAAATAATGAAAAAGTATTAATATTCACCCAGTATGTTGAAATGGGCAATATAATCAAGGATTTAGTTGAAGATAAGCTACATGCAGAGGTAATGTTTTTACATGGTTCTCTGTCAAGGAAAAAAAGAGATGAAATGATTAATGAGTTCCAAACCAATTCACAAAAAAAGATTTTTATTGTTTCTCTAAAAGCTGGAGGAACTGGATTGAATTTAACTGCAGCTAATAATGTTATACACTATGATTTATGGTGGAATCCTGCAGTAGAAAATCAAGCTACAGATCGTGCCTATAGAATAGGGCAGAAAGATAATGTAATGGTTTATAGGTTTATAACCACAGGAACTTTTGAAGAGAAAATTAACGATATGATAAAAGCTAAAGAAGAACTTGCTGAACTTACTGTAGGAACTGGGGAAAAATTCATAACAGAAATGAACAGTAATGATTTAAAAGAAATGTTAAAATTACGGAATTAGCTATTTACTGATTTAGTACATGAACGACTTTTAATTACTTTCATCTGTTTTTTAATAAATTTTAGCATCTACAACAATATGAACAACACCAAGAGAATAATTTTTAATAAATTTTAGCATCTACAACAATATGAACAACACCTGGAGAATATTTTTTAATAATATTAGTAGCTAATATTTCAACTTCCCTATCATTAGCTGATTTAGCTATTCTCTCATAAGGTCTTTCATTCATTAATTTCTCTGGTACAGTTTCATGATAATGAATTGTTCCTCCATAGTTTACACAATCAATAGCTACATCTAAAAAGTGATGAGTTGTTTTTACATAACCCATTAAAACCCTATCTGCTGATAACTTAGTAGCTATTTCACTACAATCTCCTAAAATAGCTTTTATTCTTTCATAATTTGCTTTAATATTTATTTTATTTAAATCAATATTATTTTTCAGATAATTGTATGATTCTGGATTGATTTCTATTGAAAAAATCTTTTTAACTTGGCTGTGCATAGCTATAGGTATGGAAAAATAACCAATTCCTGCAAACATATCAACTATGGTTTCACCTGATTTAACAAGCTTAGCTATTCTAAGTCGTTCATTAGTATTTCCTTTTGACCACATAACTTTAGCTATATCTAATTTAAACAAACAACCATTTTCTTTATGTATTGTTTCAGTATTATTGCCTATTAAAATTTCAATTGAGGGTTTTCTAAATTTTCCAGCTATATTTCTTATTTTAACAATTGTATTCACATTATGAACATCTAATAATAATTCTAAATCTTTTTTTGATTCATATTCAAAATTTTTATCTAATATAAGTATATTACCAATTTTTTTCCACTTCATCTTATCTTATTACCGTTTATTAAAAAAATATCTACTTCACATATTCATTTTTATAAAATGAATCAGGAATATTCTTTATATTAAATTTTAATAAAAAATTTTATTTTATTCTATATTTAAATAAATTTAAGAAGATATATATTTTTCACAATTTTATTAATAAATTTTTTTCACAATTTATTAAAATTTTTTACTTTTTATAAAAATAAATATGTAAAACACCATTATAAAATTTTTGTTAATATTGAATAAAAATAGTTAAAAATAAAAATGAAATGTTTTTATAATGTAAAATAAGATAAAAATAGCCATGAAATAAATAAATTCTTTTCATGTCAATATCAGGAGCAAATATATGAATAATAAGTCAATAAACCCTCAATAGATTACGTGTGAAATACTACTAAGTCAAGTTAGTAGCTAAGAATAAAGGTTGAATGAGAATATAAACCTCATTATTAAGGCAAAAAAGAATAAAAAATCCACTGCTAAATTTTTTTCCTAAATTCCTATGTAAATTTATTCTTTATAATTATCCTTTAAAATATTATTCTTCTCTTAAAATTAGTGAATTACTTTTTTTTCACTTGATAATGATATTAACAATATTTAATCAGTTACTTTTTCTGATGCAGCAAAACGTACCTTCCAATCCTTTTCTTTTTTAGCTATATCTGTTAGAACTTTTTCATCTGTTAGCTTTTCAACTGCTGCAAGGCGAACTGCCCAATCATAATCGTTTTTAGCAATATCTGCAAGAACATCCTCATTATTTATTCTATCTATTACATAAATACGTATATCAGAATCATCATCATTTTTAGCAATATCTGCAAGAACATCCTCATCAGTTATGTATTTAACTAAATTAAGGCGTATTTTCCAATCATCATCATTTTTAGCAATATCTGCAAGAATATTCTTATCAGTTATCTTTTCAGTAGCAATAAGGCGAACTCCTGAATCATCATCATTTTTAGCAATTTTTGCAAGAATGTCTTTATCAGTTATTTTTTTTGTAGCTGCCATACGAACATCAAGATCATGATGATTTTTAGCTATATTTATAAGGACTTTTTCATCTTTTATTTTCTTTATTGCTACACATCGCACTTTTGAATCACTATTATTTTTAGCTATATTAATAAGGAGTTTCTCATCATTTAGCTTCATTACTGCAACACGGCGAACTTTCCAATCACTATTATTTTCCGCTATATTAACAAGAATATCTTTATCATTTATTTTTTTCACAGCATCAAGACGAACTTTCCAGTCACTATCTCTTTTAGCTATATCATTAAGAACATTTTCATCATTTAACTTTCTTATTGCAGCAATTCGTACATCACGATCACTATCTTTTTTTGCTATTTCTTTTAGAATATTTTCATCATCGGTTTTGTTAACTACAAAAAGGCGTACTTTCCAATCTCTGTCATTTAAGATGTTTTCAAGAATATCTTTATTATTCAGCCAATTAGTAGTTGGGTTCACTTCATTTTTTTCATTATCTTGGGATTTTGGCGTAGATGACACTATTATAACAACTCCTAAGTGATTATCATATTATAATCCAGTTTTATTATTTTTAATAAATATTGTTATGATTCATAAATTTTATCATATTTACTTTTTCAACATTATTAGGTATATATTTTTCTATTCATCGAGTAAAGAGAGATTATAACGAATATTACTGAAAAATTAGTAATTTTCCGAACTATTCATGAATAAGGAACAAATAATATTTTATAAAACATAATATACATTTTATTCAAAACTTCGATTTTATTTAAAAATATAATAAAATAAATATACTATTTAATAATCATCCAATTATGTAATATTTTAAAATATAATTTTAATTTTTAATAAAAATCTTAAGGAGTTATAAAAAATTAATTCCATGTTAAAACTATTATTTAATATGTATACTATTATATATTGAGTAATTTTTATTTAGAATGTAATATCAATCATGCCAAATAATATATATTAATAAATAACATGTGTTTATTGATAAAGAATATATATTAATTAATAAATAATAAATTTTAATTAATAAATAATATAAATTAATAAATATTAATTAATGATAAATATATAAAAATTATTTATTAAAAATATTATTTCCATTGTTTTAAATTACATTCATGGATGAAAAATAGAAATAAGAATCACCAGACCCTTAATAGTAATTTAACTATATTTACTAGATTATAGCATATTAATAATTAAAAAAAGCAGGATAATTAAAAAGGAAGTTTGATTATATGGATAATTCTATTAATAAAAGATTAGAAGGTCAAAAAAGAAGAGGAAAAATTTTCGATGAAGATATAGATCCATTCCTCGAGTTACCTTCTAAAGAATTGATCTTAATGCTAAAAAATAATAATGCTCAAAAAAGAACTATAGCTGCTAAACTTCTAGGAGATAAAGAGGATATTGAAAATATTAAGCCATTAGCTGATCAATTCATTGTTGAAAAAGCACTTTACGTGAGAATAGCTATTTCTGAAAGTTTAGTGAAATACAAAGAAAATTCTGTTCCTTTTCTTATTAATCTTCTGGGTAAAATTGGAGATAATCAAGAAAAAGAATTACCAGAAAAATACTTTAATAAAAAGAGTTTTCCACTTCCAAGAGATTTAGCTGGGCGAACTTTAGCTAAGATAGGTAAAATAGCTACTCCTTCTTTAATCAAAGTTTTAGATGATGAGAAAGAAATTTACGATGAATTTGTAAAAGAACAAGCTATTGATGCAATTGGGGCAATAGCACATAAATATAACGACCATAGAGCATTAAACTCTTTAATTTCTTTATCAAAAAATCATGAAAACGATAAAAATGATAAAATAATCCAATGGAAAATACTAAGAGCTTTAAGTGGATTTAAAAATAACAAAGATGCTTTGAAAGTAGCTATTATTATTTTAAATAACTATTATCCTAATAAAAGAAATAGCTACTCTAACAATACTGTTGAAATCCAGTGGGAAGCAATTAGGACTATTGGTCAAATTGGAATAATTAATAAAGAAGTAAAAAAGATTTTAAACTATTTTGATGGGAATAAAAATCCAGAAATAAAAACTGCAGTAAAAATTGCAAATGAATTATTGCATCCCTGAAATATATACCATGATAATTGTAAATGAATTATTACCTCCTGGTATCCCATAATTACAGCATCATAGAAATTTTTAAGCTATAAATAAACTATTTAAACTAAAAACAAACTATTTAAACTAAAGATTAAAATAATATTTTTATCATTATTCTAATCCATATTCAAGATAACTTAGCTTCTAATTTCGTTTGTTTTTCTTTAACCCAATCATATCCTTTTTCAAAAAATGGACAAGCTTCAATACAATAAGTACATCCTTGAATGCATCCAATACACTTTTCATCAATAAGATCGGCTTTAGCTATTTTATCTTCTTTTTCAATGAGTGCATCTTCAGGACATTTTTTAATACACTTATTACATCTTTTACAATAGTTTTTAATCCATTCATAAGAGTTTTTTTGAGAATAAGGCAAGTTTTCTATTGTTGTTAATATTGCTGATACTTTCAATCTTGGCCCTAGTTCTGGAGAGATTAATAATCCATTTTTTCCAATATACCCTAAACCTGCCTCTTGACCTAGCTTGGAAAGGTCTACCAATCCTTCAATTGGATGAGCAACTTGACTTGCAAAACCTTCTTTTCTTAAAATATCAGAAAGTTCATAGCTAATCTTTCCAAATCTTTCATATAGGTTTTCATTACGTTCCTTAGCTATTTTGCTAGGAATTTCATCAACAATATCCATACCTATAGGACAAGTAAAAACAATGGCATTAGGGTACTCTAATAAATCATCATTATTAAAAATATCTTCAGGTATCTTGGCATAACCAATACTTATAATGCCTAATTTTTTACTTTTCTCTTCCAAGGTTTTCAGAAGGGAGCTATATATTTTTGTTTTAGGTTTCTTAGGATTTTCTATTTTAGAGTGGTCTGATGCTTTAAAACTTCCACAAGTACATCCTGTTTCTTCTTCAAGCAATTTTTCCATCAAATCTTCTGATTCTTCACAACAAGAAACATTTTTTGACAATTTCATTCCTCCTGTTTTTTAGTTATGTTTTCTATTTGTTCTATTAGTTTAGAATTAGCTAAGCTAAAGTATGTCCATTTACCTTCTTTTCTCCAATTAAGCAAATTAGATTTTTTGAGAATGCTTAAATGATGAGAAATTGTGGATTGTGGTTTATCGAGAGCAGAATCAATATGACAACCACATAACTCATCATTTTTTAGAAGATATATAATTTTTAGTCTTAAAGGATCAGAAATAGCTTTTAAAATCTCAGACATATCATATAAACTATCTTCTGAAGGAATTTCCTTTATCAAGTTCTTCAAATCCAAGAATTTTTCCTCTTCTTCAAGACAATTATTTTCAAAATTACAGCCTGACATAATAAATATTATATATAACTATATATTTAAATATTTCGTTTTATCATTTTATAGGATTATAAAAAAATTTTAAATTAAAAAGAATTAGAAAAGACTATAACCCTTATATTCTTAATAAAAACCAATATAAACAATAATAAAAAAATTAAAAACAATTAATAAACACAAAAACCCTTATATTCTTAATAAAAACCAATATAAACAATAATAAAAAAATTAAAAACAATTAATAAACACAATAACCCTTATATTCTTAATAAAAATTAATAATAATAATAATATTAAAAATAATATTAATTAAAATAATAAATAATAATTATAATAA
>WRMT01000034.1 GCA_009777005.1 Methanobrevibacter sp.
TATACTATTAATATAATCAAGTTAAATTTATTTTTATTATATTCTATCTTATTTCTTATTATTTAAAAAAATTATTAGTAATTTTTATTTATATTCAAAATTAACAATAATTATTAAACAAATTAAGAAATTAAGATATTTTAATAAAAAAATCCTAAATTTCATTATATTAATTAAATTGTATTAGTAAAAAAAGTTTGTTAAAACCTGAAAATTTAGGTGTGATGATGCCAAAAGTCTCAATCGTAATACCAGTATACAATGTAGGTGAATATCTTAAGACTTGTTTGGATAGTGTTGTTAATCAAACATTGGAGGATATAGAAATAATTTGCATTAACGATGGTTCTACAGATAATAGCTTGTCAATTTTAGAAGAATTCGCTAAAAAAGACAATAGAATAAAATTGATTTCAAAACCAAACTCTGGCTATGGCCATACAATGAACTTAGGATTTAAAGAGTCTCAAGGAGACTATATTGGTATAGTTGAGCCTGATGATTATGTTTCATTAGATATGTATGAAACTCTTTTTAAAAGTGCTTTAAAACACGATGTTGACTTTATAAAAGCAGATTTTTGTAGGTTTGAAGGAGAAGGAGAAACTATTAAATTTTCATATGTTAATCTTTCAAAGGATACCAGCTATTATAATCGCTTAATCACTCTACAAAAAGAGATGGAATCCTTTAATTTTGTTATGAATACTTGGTCTGGGATTTATAAAAGAGATTTCATTGAAGAATATAAAATTCAGCATAATGAATCTCCTGGTGCTTCTTTCCAAGATAATGGATTTTGGTTTCAAACATTTTCTTTAGCTACGAAAATTTATTTTTTGAATAAACCATTTTATTTAAAAAGAAAAGATAATCCAAATTCCTCAGTACTGAGTAAAGAAAAAGTTTTTGCTATGTGTGAGGAATATGAATTCATAAGAAAATTTTTAGATAATAATCCCAAAATTAAAGAAAATCAAGAACTTAAAAATAAATTAATAGGTATTTATCAGAAAATAAGATTTGGTAATTACTTAGTCACATTGAACAGGATTGATAAGAAGTTTAGAAAAATGTTTTTAAAAAGATTTCATGAGGACTATACTATAGCTTTAAAAAATCAAGAACTTAATAAAAGTTTATTTACAAAAAAAGCTTGGTATTTTTTACAATTAATTATTAACAATCCTAATAGATTTAATAGAGAGTATTTTACGCTATTATACATTTTTAAGAAAATTAAACTGGAAAAAGTTTTTAATTTTTTATACATAGCTAAAAAATCAAAAGGCAACCCTAAAAAGATATATAATACTTTAAAAGCTTCTTCTGAAAAGATTAAACTTTTAAAAAGATTAAAAAATTAATTTATCTCATTAAAATATATATTACTAAAATCGCTTAAATTATCATGAGGAAGTAATGGTTTCATTATTTTCGTGGTTAAAAGACTTTATTATTCCAGTATAATGTTTTTAATCATTTTTAACATTTTTAATCATTTAATTCTTTTTTAACATGTTTAATCATTTTTAACATTTTTAATCATTTAATTCTTTTTTAACAGTAGCTAATGCTTCTTTAATGACTTCCCACATATCATAATATTTGTATTTAGCTAAACGACCTCCAAAAATCACATTACTTTCTTTATTAGATAAATCATCATATTTTTTAAAAATATTGGAGTTTTTTTCATCGTTTATAGGATAATATGCTTCCATTCCTTTTTCCCACGGGCTTGGATATTCTTCTGTAATAATAGTTTTTTCACTTTCTGTTTTTTCAAAATGTTTATGTTCTATGATCCTTGTAAATGGAATAGATGATTCAGTAAAATTAATAACTGCATTACCTTGATAATTGTCAGTATCTTTAATATAATGTTTAAAATTTAAGGATCTGTATTCTAATTCACCAAAACAATAATCATAATATTGATCTATCATACCTGTAAAAACGATTTTATCAGCTATTTTCTCCCATTTTTCACGTTCATCAAAAAAATCACAGTTTAATTTAACTTCCACATTATTTAATAATTTTTGTATAATTTTTGTATATCCTCCAAGAGGTATTCCTTGATATAAATCATTAAAATAGTTATTATCAAAAATAAATCGGACTGGAAGTCTTTCAATAATAAATGATGGGAGTTCACAACATTTTTTCCCCCATTGCTTTTCTGTGTATCCTTTTATTAATTTTTCGTAAATATCCTTTCCAACTAAACTAATAGCTTTTTCCTCTAAGTTTGAAGGGTTATCAATATTTGATTCTTTTTTCTGTTTAGCAATGATTTTTTTAGCTTCTGCTGGTGATTTTACTCCCCACATTTGATAAAAAGTATTCATGTTAAAAGGTAAATTGAATAGTTCATCTTTGTATATTGCAACAGGTGAGTTTGTATATCTATTGAATTCAGCAAATTGCGAAATATATTCCCATACTTCTTTATCATTTGTGTGAAAGATATGTGCTCCATATTTATGAACATTAATATTCTCTATACTTTTAGTAAATACATTTCCTCCTATATGATCTCTCTTTTCTATAATTAAACATTTTTTCCCTATTTTGCTCATTTCATAAGCAAAAATTGATCCGAATAATCCGGATCCTACAATTAAATAATCATATTTCATATTCACGCCTTTTGAATAAATATAGTATTTATTGGATAAGTAATTAGTAATGACTTTCTATAATCTTAGCATAATTTTCATTATGATTTACTTTTAGAATAGCTATTATGGCTATTGGATTTTCAACATCTTTTTATAATTTCATTTGTTTTATCAACCACAAATTTAAGTATATTTTTATTTTTATCAGTGTTTAATGTTTAATTAAATCATTTTTAACTTTTTCATACTTGAAAATAAATAAAATAATAATCTATAGCTAAACAATCTTTTTTAACTTCTAATCAGTAGTGACTATTTATTCTTGGGTATATATTCGATAATTCCATGATATCAAGTTCATTAACTCTTATTTTAGAATAAATATTTGTCAAATCATTAGTTAATGGGATATTAACATTTTTACATCTTTTTTTTCCACATTTAAATGGTTCGACAATTTTAAGATTTGTTTTTATTATTATTCCTTTAACAAAAATTTCAAATGCTTTAGCTACTTTATCAAAATGTTCCACACTTATATGTCCATTATTTTATCTTTATTAATTTATTCTTCTATTTTTTTTTCAAAACAAACTTTTTCAAGACAATACATGAGATATACATCTTTTTTAATAGTAAATCTTCTTTTTTCAAATATAAACTTTAAGAAGTTAGTTATTAAGATGGGAACTAAGAGTGATTCAATATTAACAATATTTTCTTTTTTTAAATAAGAAACTATTAGTTTAAATGTAAATATGGGGTAGTATAAATTATGAAACTGGTCATTTAGATTTAAAATCAATTATTTAATGAGATACATTATTTAATTAAATCAGTCTTAAATTTAATTATCAAATATTTATATGTTATTAAAGTTGATATTGTTATAACTTTTATTAATTAAAATTTTTAAAATTTCTCAAGAATAATCATAAATTTGAAAAATATTGGATTTATATAAACTTTCTCAAGAATAAATATAAATTTGAAAAATATTGGATTTATATGTTTTTTAGACAAACTTGAGTAATATATGATTAAATCAAATTTTTCTTAAAATTCATTAGAAATTTTTTTAAACATTTAAATTTATTTGAAAAATTTTTTATATAAAAAATTAGCGTGATTTATAATGAATATAACAGTTATTGGCACTGGATATGTTGGTTTAGTGACAGGAACTTGCTTTTCAGAAATGGGAAACAATGTTTATTGTGTAGATATTGATGGAAAAAAAATAAATTCTCTTAAAAAAGGAATAATGCCTATTTATGAAAAAGATTTAGAGTCTATGGTTATTAGAAACTATGAAAATAGAAATCTAATTTTCACAACTAATTTAAACGAAGGTTTATCTAATTCTGATATTTGTTTTATAGCTGTAGGTACTCCTATGGCTCAAGATGGATGTGCTGATTTAAGTATAGTTTTTCAAGTAGCTAAAAATATTGGAGAATCAATGGTTAATGATTTAATAATAGTTGTTAAATCTACTGTTCCTGTTGGAACTGGAGATAAAGTTAAAAAAATTATTCAAAAAGAATTAAATAAAAGAAAAGCTAATTATAACTTTGAAATGGTTTCAAATCCTGAATTTTTAAAGGAAGGTGCTGCTGTTGAAGATTCTATGAGACCTGACAGAGTTATAATAGGCTCAGAAAATGAAAATACTATAAACACTATTAAAGAACTTTATGCTCCTTATGTTAAAAACCATGATAGATTTATTGTAATGGATATTAGAAGTGCAGAGATGTCTAAATATGCTTCTAATGCAATGTTAGCTACTAGAATATCTTTCATGAATGAAATAGCTAATATTTGTGAAAAAGTAGGGGCGGATGTCAATAAAGTTCGTTTAGGTGTTGGAAGCGACAATAGGATAGGTTACAGCTTTTTATACGCTGGTTGTGGTTATGGTGGGAGTTGTTTTCCAAAAGATGTAAGTGCACTTATAAAAACAGCTGAACATGTAGGATACAACCCTAAAATTTTAAGTGAAGTAGAAAATGTTAATATTAAGCAAAAAAAAGTACTTGTTAATAAAATAAAGGAACGATTTGGTGAAAACCTTTCGAATATCACACTTAGTCTTTGGGGACTATCTTTTAAACCAGGAACAGATGATATGAGGGAGGCTCCATCACAAATTATAATAAATGAGTTAAGTGAATCTGGTGCAAAGATAAAAGCTTATGATCCTAAAGCTATTAGGGTTGCTCAAGATATTTTTAAAAATAATGATAATATTGAGTTTTTTGATAGTAAATATGATGCTTTAAATGAATGTGATGGATTGATAATTGTAACTGAATGGAATGAATTTAGAAGCCCAGATTTTTATGAAATTGCTAAAAGAATGAATAATAAAATTATTTTTGATGGAAGAAATCAATTTGATAAGAAAATATTAGATAATATTGGATTTGAGTATTATCCAATAGGTGTTGGAACAATATAGCTATAAATAAGTAAATAAATTATTTTTTATAATATTTTATAAGATTAAAGTATCTTTTTTTAAGATAAATTATTTTTTATAATTTTTTATAAGATTAAAGTATCTTTTTTTAAGATAAATTATTTTTTATAATATTTTATAAGATTAAAATATCTTTTTTCAAATATAATAATGAACATAATATGTGATTAGATAAAATGAAAATTTTAATAACTGGGTATAAAGGAATGCTAGGTTTAGACTTAGTTAATATATTAAAAAATGAAAATCAACATGAACTAATATTAACTGATATTGAAGAATTAGATATAACCAATATTGAAGAAGTTAGGGAAATGTTTAAACAAGAAAAACCAGAAACGATAATAAATGTAGCTGCTTATACTGATGTAGATGGCTGTGAAACTAATCGTGAACTTGCTTATAATGTTAATTCATTAGGTCCTAAGAATTTAGCCATAGCTGCAAATGAAATCGGTGCTAAACTTTTACATATAAGTACAGATTATGTTTTCCCTGGTAATAATATAGTACCTTATACAGAAGAAGACAAAATAGGTCCTCAAAGCTATTATGGCACAACTAAATTACAAGCAGAAGAGTTTATCAAAAAAACCATGAAAAACTATTTCATTGTTAGAACAGCATGGTTATATGGAATAAATGGAAAGAATTTTGTTAAAACTATGTTGAATTTAGCTAAGGATAATCATGAAATTTCAGTTGTTAATGATCAAAGAGGTTCACCTACTTTTACCCATGATTTAGCTAATGCTATTTGTGAACTTATAAAAACTGAGAAATATGGAGTTTATCATGTTACTAATGATAATGATTGTACTTGGTATGATTTTGCAAAAAATATATTTGAATTAGCTAATATAACTGTTAAAGTTAAAGCTATAACTACTGAAGAGTATCCAACACCAGCTCAAAGACCAAAATATTCGGTTCTTTCAAATGAAAAATGGAATAATTCTGGATTTATACCATTAAGAAATTATAAAGATGCTCTTAGTGACTATATGAAACTTGAATTAGCTAATGAATAGAATTAGCTCCAATGATTCATTTGATTAATATTATAATATTAAAATCAAAAATAGGTAAAATAAAAGATTAAAGCTATAAAAAGAATTTTCGTTAAAAACAAAAAAAGTTTAAACTTAATTATATTTGTTAATGTTCTTAAAAATAAATAATTTAACTTTTAAAATCTCTGGTTTTCAGTATTAGAAACTTCTGTTTTTTAAACTCTGTAAAATCTTTGATTTTAATGTTAAAATGGTTTTGTTTTTTAAAAACTAATATAATTATGAATAAATAGTTTATAATTATTTATTTAATTCAATATTGATTATTATAATTAAAATATAGGCTATTTTTAATTTTTAATCTTTTTTATAAGGTTTTATTTAAAGATAGGTTATTTTTAATTTTTAATCTTTTTTATAAGGTTTTATTTAAAGATAGGTTATTTTTAATTTTTAATCTTTTTTATAAGGTTTTATTTAAAGATAGGTTATTAAAGTAATGAAATTTGACAGGTTATTTAATATGAATAAATCCTTGTTATTTTTTAGTTTTTTGTGGTTTACATGAAGTAATTATGCAGTTGTTCTTTAATATTCGTGTTATTATGAAATATAAGATTAGTATTGTTATTCCCGTTTATAATGTTGAAAAATATATAGAAACAGCTTTTAATTCTATTAAAAATCAAACTATTGGTTTTAATAATCTAGAAGTAATAATGGTCAATGATTGTTCTAGGGATAATAGTGGGAAAATCATTGATAAATATTCCAACGAGTATGATAATTGTATTGCTATTCATTTAAAGGAAAATAGTGGTGCAGCAGGACGCCCAAGGAATGTAGCTATTGAAAATGCTAGTTCTGACTTTGTCATGTTTTTAGATCCTGATGATTACTATGAAAAAAATGCTTGTAAAATATTATATGATGAAATGTTAAAAGGGGATAGGGATATAGTTTTCGGAGGTTTTATAAAGAAAAATGGAATTAATAGAAGTAGACACAATTATAAATGGCTTAATGGAGAAAGTAACATTGAAAAAATCGATGATAATATAAATATATTGTTTTTAGCACCATCTTTACCTTCAAAAATCATTAAAAGAGAATTTTTAATAAAAAAAAATATTAAATTTCTTGAAAGTGTTCCAGGTCAGGACACAGTCTTTATTGTAGAAGTTTTATTAAATGCAAAAGGAATAAAGGTTTTAAAAAATAAATATATTTATACTTATGTTTTTAGAGATGATTCTATAACAAATAATCTCACTTTAAAATATTTTAAAGGAGCAATGTTTTCATTAAAAGAAAGATATTATTTATACAAAAAATTCGGGAAGGAAAAATATTTTAGAATTCATTCTAATAATTTTTTAAATTTCTTCTTACCTAAAATTTTAGCTACTGATATGAATTCAGAAGGAGAAATTAAACAAATTTTAGAATATACTCACTGGTTTATCAATAAATGTGTAGAAATTGGTTCAAAACCAAGATCTAACATGCTTCTTTTCTTATTTAATCTGATGGTAAAAGAGGATATTGAAAATATTATAGTTTATAAGAAGGTTTATAATCAGGATATTAAAGGATCTATTGAAAAAATAGCTAGATTACAATCAGTTAAGGGATGGGTTTCATATAAAACATCGAATATAATTAAAAGAGCTAAAAATAAATTCATATAATAAGTATAATAATGAAGTCATCAAATATGTTGTTATATTTAAGTATATAACTATAATCGAAGTATAAAGTTGTTGGCTCCTGCGAAAAATTTTATTCTAAAGAATAGTTATTTTTCAATATAATCATTGGAAAATTAAATAATAATTTTCAAGAACCAAAAACTTTACTTCCTCACTATAATTAGTTTATTATAATTCACGATTACTGTACTGTTTTAATTGTATAAATAATAGGTGCTATATTAATGTTAGAACATAGATTTATAGCTAATTTTACTAAATACCGATTTTTATTAGTAGAATTAGTTAAAAGAGACGTTTTTGTAAAGTATAGAGGTTCTACTCTTGGAATTTTATGGAGCTTTTTAAATCCTTTACTTCAAACTATAGTAATGGTTTTTGTATTTGGATTTCTTTTTGGTAGGAATACTCCTAATTTTCCAATTTATGTATTAACTGGACGTTTAGGGTTTTCATTTTTTTCAGCTGCAACTAAAGGTGCCATGAATTCCATAAGAAAAGGGTCATCTATTATGAAAAAAATTTATATTCCTAAATATGTTTATCCTTTAAGTACTATTCTTTCAGAAACTGTTACTTTATTATTATCTATGATAATATTGGCTTTAGCTATGTTTTTTACTAATTGTCCCTTTTCTATTTATAATTTAAGTGCAGTTTTACCTTTATTCTTCCTTTTTATTTTCACTATAGGTTGTGGATTAATTTTAGCTTCAGTCAATGTGTATTTTAAGGATATGACCTATTTATATGGGGTTTTTACTCAATTGTTAATGTATGGTTGTGCTATATTTTATCCTATTACTATCATACCTGAAAAATATACTATTATATTTTATGCAAACCCAGTTTTTTGTGCAATAAGTGGGTTTAGAGATGCTATATTATTAGGGACATTTCCTAATCTTAATGTTCTACTTTATTTAGTTATAATATCTATTTTAACTTTTGTAACAGGTATCATTGTATTTTATAAAACTCAAGATAAATTTATATTGCACATTTAATAAAAAAAGTAACTATTCATATAATTTATATTTTAATCAGATTTTTAGGTTTATAGTTTATTACCCGACTTTTTTCATTAAAATTAGCATTTCCTTTATAAATAATAAAACTTCATTTTAAACTTTGAAAAATCTTTGATTTTCTAAACTTATAAAAATTAAAAATTTTAATAAATATACAAGTTTTTTATAAATAAATAAGTAATATTTTTATTAATAAACAAGTTTTTTTATAAATAAATAATATTTTTATAAATATACAAGTTTTTTATAAATAAAGAAAATTTTTTAGGAAAAATATTAGTTAATGGTCTATATCAGGATTTAAAATAATAATTTTTCATTTTTAATAATTTAAATAATATTATCGTGATGAAGTTTATAATTAACTGAATAATAGGTGTTTTTATGGTATCAATGGTTAAATATCCTCAAAATATCACTATAGATAGAAAAATTAAGGATAATGAGTATGTTGAACAGTCATGGGATAAAAACACATTAGAGTTTATCAAAGACGAAAATGGCAAGGGAACTAAAACAAATTTAATAGAATCAAAGGACAATGACTTATCAAAACCAGGAAAGCTAAAATTAACAAATTTTAACTTTGAAATACATGAAAATGCAAAAATTAATACTATAAAAGTAGGTTGGACTGACAAAGTTCAAGGATTAAAAAATAATAGTAAAAATCCTCCAATTATCCCAGGAGTTAGTATGAAACTACTAAATTATCCTCATGGGGTTGTTAAATCATCAAATTCAAAATTAGGAATTAATTATACTAAAGGAGAAAGCAGTGATAAAACTTTGTGGAATATTCGACATGACCAAATATATCCTGCTCCAACCCCAGATAATATAAACAGTCCTGATTTTGGAGTTATAGTTTCATATGCAAGAAACATAGGTTTTAATAAAGGTTTTGTCTTAATTGATTATTTGAGATTGTTCATTGAATGGACAGATCCTACTTATTCTTTAAGAGTTGTTCCAGAATTTGATAGTGTTTTATTAAATGACGAGGTTGTATTTGCAATTACTCTAAGAAATACTAATAAAATACATCAAGGAAAACCTGTTAAGGTTCATATAGACTATGATCCTAGCTTATCATTTATAAAATTTACAGATCTTCAAAATGGAACATATGATGATAAAAAACGAATTTGGAATGCAAAACTAGATGAAACAGGAAAATCTGTTATATATCTTAAATTCCAGGCTAAAAAAAAAGGGATACTAAAATGTAATGCTAAAACAGATTTTGGAATAGCTAAAAATGCTGCTAATGTTGATGTTATTACTCCTGAGTTTAAACTGCAGACTAATTATCCTTTTCCTAAAATTGAAATGATTCAAAATGAAAAAATCAATTACACCATAATAGCTACTACAAACACGGATCTTCTTGCAAATAAAAAGATTAAGATTCCATTAGCTCCTAATATTGAATTAAAAAATTTTAAAGGAGAAGGGAATTATGATGCTTCCACTGGAATATGGGATGCTGAATTTAAAAATAGAAAGGCTCAACTTCATTTGTGTATAGCTGGGACTTCATCAGGGAATTTTCAACAAAATATTGAAATTGATGGAGAAAAAGCATTAGCTAAAGAATTTATAATCATAAAAAAAGAGGAATCTAATGATTTAGATTCTGCACTAGAAACTGTTCCTCCATCTGGAATGCAATTTTTGGAAGATGGGGAAAATATTGCATTTGAAAGTGAATTTGATAAAATTGATTCAAATGGGAATATTAATGAAAATAGCTATTTTTCTAATAAGGAAAATGTCGCTATTAAAGTAGAAAATGTAACAATGAAATTTTCACTTAATCTTGAAAAAATAGATAATATTAAAGAATACATTATTAAGTTCATTAAAAGGGAATTAAAACAAGAAAGTTTTTTAGCATTAGATAATGTTTCTTTTAGATTAGATAAAGGAGATAGGTTAGGATTAGTTGGATTAAATGGAGCAGGTAAAAGCACATTACTTAAAATCGTGGCAGAAGTAATGAAACCAACTAAAGGTTCAGTTTATGTCAATGGAAGAATATCTCCATTATTAGAGTTAGGTGCAGGGTTTGATCCAAATTATACAGGTAAAGAGAATATATTTTTGAATGGATCCATACTTGGTTATTCTAAAGAATTTATAGAGAATAAATTCGATGAAATTGCAGAATTTTCAGAACTAGGTAGATTTTTAGATATTCCAATTAAGAATTATTCTTCTGGTATGAAATCTAAACTTGGATTTTCAATAGCTACTATTGTAGAACCAGATATCTTAATACTTGATGAAATATTGTCTGTTGGAGATGTTAAATTTAGAAAAAAAAGTGGAGATAAAATAAAATCTCTCTTTGAATCAGGTGTCACGGTTTTGTTAGTTTCACATTCTACTGATCAAGTTCGTGACTTATGTAATCGAGCTATTTGGCTAGAAAAAGGTAAAATTGTCATGGAAGGCAGTGCTAATGATGTTTGTGATGCATATGAAGAAAGTGTAAAATAGCTACTTATTATCATATTACACCAGCTTATTAATATTTGTAAAATAAAAAAATTAGCTATTTAATTTAAAATGATATTTTTTATATTTATTATTTTAATATTTATAATTTGTTTGTGTGTTTTATATTTATTATTTTAATATTTATATTTTGTTTGTGTGTTTTATATTTATTATTTTAATATTTATATTTTGTTTGTGTGTTTTATATTTATTATTTTAATATTTATAATTTTTATTTATATTTTCAATGTGATGAAATGAAAGTATCAGTTGTAATTCCTAATTTCAATGGAAAACATTTTTTAAATAATTGTCTAACATCTCTAAATAATCAAGAAGAATTTATTAATGAAGTAATTATTATTGATAATGGTTCGACAGATGGAAGTCAAAAATTTATTAAAAATAAAATTAAGGATAATTTTAATTTTGGAATTAATCTAATTGAAAATGAAGAGAATTTAGGGTTTTCAACAGCTGTTAACCAAGGAATTAAAGATTCAAACTGTGAATTTGTCTTTTTAATAAATAATGATGTGGAACTTGATAAAGACTGTATTTCCAATTTAATAAAATGTATTAATTCTGAGGAGGGTATTTTTTCTGTAGCTTCTAAAATGATTCAATCTGACAACAGAAAGTTAATAGATGATGCTGGTGATGAATATACCATTTTGGGATGGACTAAGAAAATTGGAAATAATAAGAATGTATCTAGCTATAAAGATTCTCGAGAGATTTTTTCATCTTGTGCTGGGGCTGCACTTTATAAAAAGACAATATTCGATGAAATTGGTTATTTTGATGAAAATTTTTTTGCATATATGGAAGACGTTGATATAGGATATAGGGCCATGATTGAAGGATATAAAAATGTTTATTGTCCTAATGCTCTGGTGTTTCATATTGGAAGTGGTACAAGTGGAAGTAAATACAATGAATTTAAGATAAAATTAGCTGCTCGAAATAATATTTTTCTCCCATATAAAAACATGCCTATTCTTCAACTTATTGCTAACTTTTTGTTTTTACTAGTTGGGTTCTTTATTAAATTTTTATTCTTTTTATCTAAAGGTTATGGAAATGACTATTTGGATGGTTTATTTGAAGGATTGAAAAATTTAAATAAAATAAAAAGAACAAAATATAAAAATAAAAATATTAAAAATTATTTTAAAATTGAAGCTAAACTAATTTTAAATCTTTTTAAATTTTAATTTTCTCCGATGACTATTACAATATTTATAAATTATAGAATTTCCAAAAACCTAATTTGAGCATTACATTTTTATCAATTATTTTATAATAAAATTTATATTTTTTATAAATAATTTTTCTAAGGGTGCTAATTAGAAATTTTAAAAAATAGTTTTTGGGCATTGTCATCATTTTCATACTTAATATCATTAAAACAAATAATTTAAAAGAAGGGTATGGATTTTTAATATAGTGGTTTGCAAAGTTAATTTAATTCTATTTAATAAATTATTGGAACCTTTAAAATTTATAATTTTATTTAAATTAATTTATTTAATAAAATAATAATTTATATTATTTATTTTTATAAAAAATTTTATTAAAGATATAAGTATTAAAATTAAATAGATTATAAGAAATTAAAATATGTTTCATCATTTTTACAGATTTTCTTATAGGTATATATTTTCGGAAAAAAGTTGTTTAAAATTTGGATTTTTATGAAAATAAATTTACAGCCTACTATAATAGGGATATTTAAATTTTATGTGATTATATGGACTTATCAATTATAATAGTAAATTATGAAACTTATGAATTAACAAAACAAACCATAAATTCAGTTATAGACAAAAAACATGAATTTAGTTTTGAAATAATTGTAGTTGATAATTGTTCAAAAGACAATAGCTACAATCAATTAAAATCATCATTTAAAAAGGAAGTTGAAAAAGAAATAATCAAATTTATAGCTAATCCTAGAAATGATGGTTTTGCAGTAGCTAATAATATCGGTATTAAAATAGCTAAAGGAGACTTTATACTTCTTTTAAATTCTGATACTATTGTTGGTAGCCAAACTATTGAGAATACTTTAAATTATATTAAAAAAAATGTTGATGTTGGAGCTATTGGGTCTAAGATTGTTTTCCCTGATGGAACACTTGATAAAGCTTGTAAACGAAGTTTTCCAGAACCTAAAAATTCTTTTTATAGATTATTTGGTTTAGCTAAGCTATTTCCTAATAATAAAAAATTTAATGAATATAATCTTAGCTATTTGGATGAAAATGGAATCTATGAGGTTGATAGTTTAATGGGAGCATTTATGCTTCTTAGGAAAGTAGCTATTAACCAAATTGGATTATTAGATGAAAATTTTTTCATGTATGGTGAGGATATTGATTTCTGCTATAGAATAAAAGAATCTGGATGGAAAATAATTTACTATGGTAAATCAGAGACTATTCACTATAAAGGAGCTAGTAGTAAAAAGAAAAAGTCGAAATTAATATACGAATTTTATAGAGCGATGTATTTATTTTATAATAAACACTATAGGAGTGAATATTCAATATTCACTACAATTGTAACTTATATAGGTATAGGATTTATATTTTTATTAAAAATATTATTCAATATAGTTAAGATTAGATAACATTTTAAAAATATTTAGGGTCCTAGATTTTTGGGAAAAATCAGAGGTCATTGGTATTTTAGTTGGTAAGTTTAAAGCTCATTGTATGTTTCGTTGATAAAAGTACAAATTGTATGGCTTTTTTGAGTTTAAATACTCAAATTCTTTCTTTTGATACTAATAATAATGAAATATTTGCTTATTTTAAATTGTTAGTGTGTAAGATTTCACGTTTCTGTGAGTCGTTGTATTTCCTTCTTTGTGCGAAAACCATTGAATGTGATTAATCCTCCTAAAAATACATTCAACCAGACGAATTTATGGATGGATTCTTTTGTATAACGATGGATTTTTGTTAAAGATAATCCTATTTTGAGTAATTTGTTAAAATCTTCGATTTTACTTCTCAATCCTTTATATTTCTCCCAATTTTCTAATCTTTCAATAATTTTCTTAGCTAAAGCATCATAAAACTCTTTATCCTTACCACTATCTTTAAAAACTTCTAAAGAGTAGGAAAAACACTCTGAAATACTTTGAACTGGATCTTTTCCACGAGGAAATATTAAAATAGCAGTTCCGTACTTCGTAAGTGCTATTTGATAGTTTTCTTTACTATAATATCCTTTATCAAAGAATACATCATCGCCTCTGCGAATGATTCTGCGTGTTTTCATATCATTCATTATCTCATCAAAAATTTTAGCATCATTAGGTGTTCCTTCATGCAATAACATTGCGATAGGTTGCATAGTTCTGCAATCAATAGCTAATGTTAATTTATATCCAATATAAAATCCTTTGGAGCTGGAATAACCCCATTTATAAGGTTTTCCTAATAAACTTTGTTTAGAAATTTTTTTACCCAACCAATTTAAATGAATCTGTATATCAGTCCCATCAGCAATAATATGCCTAATTCCTCGTGTATTTTTATAATTAATATTATTTAACAGTTTAATAATGAGTTCAAGGATTTGTTTTTCACTAAATCGTGAAAAAAACTCATATATCTGATCTGCAGTATAAATCTTTTTAATATGCAATTGTTTTCGCAGCTTTTTATTCCGATTAAGCTCAGAAACAACATATGAAATTTCTAAATCAAAAAATAATGCAGTCATAACAATTTTAAAGATATCACAACCACGATTTATAGGTTTAATACCATTTTTAGCTAATTCTTGATGAGTTCTTCGAGAATCAAAAACTTTATTTACTTTGTCCAACAATAACCATTTGGAGTCGTTTTCATCATAATATAGGGAAGGCTTCATATTTTCACAATGGAAGGTTTATCCTTCCCCCTATATTAACTTTTCAATCGAAGTATCACTTCACTACTTTTTTAATAAATAAATAATTTCTTTTTTTACAAACA
>WRMT01000035.1 GCA_009777005.1 Methanobrevibacter sp.
ATTTATTTAATTTTAATATTTATATTTTTAATAATATTTTTTATAAAAATAAATTATCTTAATCATTGTTTTACTAAATAAATTATTTTAAATAAAATTATAAATTTCAAAGGTTCCAATAATTTATTAAATAAAATTAAATTAATTGCAAACCAATATATGTAAAGCAGGAAAAATCATTTTGATGCATTAAAATATAAAAAAAGTTTTAATTATAGTTTAGTACCTAATGTTTTGTATTAAATCATAGTTTTATAGATAAATAAGTAGAAAATTCATTCTTAAACAATAGGTTTTAAACTATAATAGTTTTATCATTCTCTTTCATTTAAAGGTGTTACTTTCACGACGTATGATTTGTTAGAAACCCATTTATCTCCCTTTTTAACTGGACCATAAACAATACATTCTCCTTTTACTAAACTGGAAATTTTGTTCCCCCATATTTTCCTTTCAGAAAGATCATTAAATAATAGTTTAGATACTCTATCAGATTCATTCCCTTCTAGATTGAAAAATATCTTCTCACTGGGAATATTTAAAAGATTGATTACATCATTATTTAACCCACTGACATTTTGTGTTGCAAAACAGCCAGAATATCCAAATTTTCTCCCTTCTCTAATAATTTTAGTGGCTGGAGAGCTAGAACTAAAATTTAAATTTTGGCATTCATCTAAAACTAATAAAAATGGCTTATTTTCACTGCCATTTTGTTTTTTATAATTCCATAAATCCCACAATATTGCCTCTGCTACTATTTTTTGAATAATATCATGGTAATTTGATATTTGGATAATGCTTATTTGTCCTGAAAGTTCCAAATTTGCCCAATCAAAACCTTGTTGGACACCAAATGGATTTTTATTAATGAATAATCTTAGTTGAGACAATGCAGATAAAGAATGAGAATCGTTTGCCAAAGCTAATTCTTCTCCAAGGACTTTCAAGTCCATATTATCTTTTTTCTTTTCTAATCCTTTTGAAATTGCTAAATATATTGCATCTTTTTGTCGAGCTCCTAAATTATAAGTATTGCTTAGCATAGAGCTAAATCTTTCAGCAACATCATCATTATCTTCACAACGTCCATCTTCAAAAGAATAGGTTCTAAACGGGTTAATTGGAAACTTATTTTTAACTACATCATATTCAACAATTTTATCTTTTAATTCATCAACAAAATCAGATTCTAAATGTTTTTTATCAAATGCATGATTATAATCAAGAACTATAGATGGAATACCATGTTTTGATAATTCTCTAATTAAAGCTTGTATAAGATAAGTTTTTCCTTGACCAGATCCTCCTTGAATGAATAAATGTCTATTTCCCAAATTTGAATTTCCAAATTCCCAATGAATTTTTCTCAAAAATCTTTTTTCATTACCTATAAAACATCTTAAAGAATCTAAATCTTTGTTTAAATTAAATTCAATTCCATTATCTTTTAAAATTCTTTCATCTGGCATTAAATTATTGTTTTTAAACATATCATCATTTGAATGATCTGATTTAGAACTAATATATCTTTCATCCTCAGTATTACTAATAATATCGTTATTTTGTTGGATAGTAGACTTTTCATCCATAGCTATATCTTTGACAATTTCTATTAGTTCTTTATATTTTTCTTTATTAGTTATATTTACTAAAGTATTCACTGGCAAATATCTAACATATCTGGGCAAAAATTTTTCATTTTCATCCCAGAATTTTATCCATTTAATTTTTCTCCTATTATAGTAATTAACACTATCTGAAATATCTTTTGCATAATAATAATCTGAAATAACTTCACCATAACCTAAAATAGATGTAGTGCCTTTTCTAGTAAAAACTATGTCTCCAATATTCATTTCATTGGCAAAATTATTTAACATATTACCTACAATATTTGAATCATAATCAGGATATTTTTTTGAAACCATTTTTGAAATTTCAGTTTTATTATTAAAATTAGATAAATCTCCCAAATCCCATCCAATAGGAATCATATTATTATTTTTAGATTCTTTCCAAAATTTAGCTTCTCCTCCAGGAGCTAAAAGCCAAAATTCTCGTTTTACTGAATTTAAACCTATATCATTAGATTCATAGCTAATTTTTCCTTCATCGGTACTGTTATAGATAGTATTATCCTTACCACTACTACTACTCCTATTATTATTATTATTATTATTACTATTGCTATTACTATTTTGGCGAATGCCAACAAATGAACCGTTTTTAAATAGTAAAGATTCGTCATTTTCAAATTTAGACAATTCATCATTATCAATTATATTCTGCGAATCTAATGTTTCTGAATCTCGGATATTTTCTTCAATTTCCAAAGTTGGGGCAATATACTCATCGTCTGAAGTTTTAAGGATTATTTCATCTTGTCCATTATCTAAATCATTACTATAGATCTTATTATCAGTACTAATAACTTCCTCATCTATTTCCCAGTCATCAGCACCATCAACCATTTTATCATCAGAGAGGATATTTTCTTGAATTGGGATTTCATGATTAGATAATAAAAATTCATTAGAAATATCTATTTCTCCATTAGCTATTTCATCACATATCTCAGAAATAGATTTTCCAATTCCTTCATATGCATCATTTTCAGTTAATTTAATAAACAATGCTTCGTTATCTAAGTAAATGTTTCTGTCATTTGTATCTTTCTCAAATGAAATTAGTGCACATTTTCCAATGAATTCATTTAATTTATTGCTAATAATATAATTATCATTTAAAAGCTTAGATTTACAACTATTTATTTTTTCAATATTCTTTTCATCCCAAATATTATTAATAGCGAATTTTTGTTTACTTGTCAAGAAAAGATGCATTAAAAAATTCCGGTAAAACTTTTTCTTAAAACTATTTCCAGATTGATTTAAAATTTCATTTAAAACATCAGAAGTAGTATTTAATTTGTCATGCTGCTGATTTTTTTTGATAGTATATTCATTTATAATCTCAATAGGATAATAATAAATATTTAAAGGTTCAGATAAGTTAATTCCAATGAATAATAAGCTATCAGAAATATTATTCATTAAAGATTCTTTCAATGGATAATAAAATGAGTTTTTAGGAAGATTAACAGTATTTGCAATCCTAACAATCTCTTGTAAGGAAATAGGTATCCATACAATATCTTCATGATCCAAAATTGAAATTCCATATTTAATTGCAGAAATAATAGATAATTGTTCATGATTATCACTGTTTAACAATTTTAATAACCATTCTCCATTTATACTATTAGACATTTCTATTGCAGATTCTAGTTTATAGGTATCAATGACAATATCTTTTGAACTTAAAAAATCATCTATCAGTTTAATATATTGTTGTGACTTTTTTGTCACAGTTATTGAATCATAGTTATTTGATGAGGAGTATTGATCACTATAATGAATAACAATTAATTCAGAGGCGTTGTTTTGGAAATAATCTAATCCAAAATTTGGATTAATAAATGTAATCCATTGAGAATTTTCATATAATCTATTAATAATGTTTTCATCTAAATCTGCACATTCTTTTGCAATGGAATTCTTTTTTTGATAAGAATCTCTACCCTCATTTTTATTGTTAGATGCTAATTCATTTAAATTTACTACAGTTTTGATTAAAATATTATCATAATTTTCAATATTTCTTACTCCAAAACCTTCAATAATTCCTGAAGAAGTTTTTGTAAATGCGGTTGAAGACAAGATACCATTTAATGATAATCCTGATTCTAAATTATCCATACTAACTATAGATGGAGGAAATTCACTATTATAATTATAAAACGAAATATGAGCATATTCAAAATTTAATTCAGAAGATAATTTATTTTTATAAAAAATAATTTTGTCTTGAATTTCATTTAAAATATCATTAGCATCAAAATTTGTACTATTTTTAATGTCTAAATTGAATTTTTCTTTTACTTGTTTAACATTTTCACAAGAAAAAAATTCATCAAAGCTACTTTTGTAGTTTTTATTATAAATGCTTATTTGAATTTTAATGGGTTTTTCATTTATTATTTCTTTTTTTAAAAAGTTAACAATTCCTTTAACTAATTCAACATCATTATCTAAATTTACAAAATTTAAAAGTAATGGAGACTCTTCATTTGTTCTAAAAAGGAATTTAAAGTGAGAAATAAAATGTCTAATTTTTTCATTAATAACATTAGCCAAAAAAGTATTAGTAGAACCAATAGCAATTTCCTTGTTTTTTTCATAGATTAACCATTCATGAGCATCATTTTGAAAATTAGAGGAATATAATTCATTATCAAAACCATAAATGAAAGGAATTAAATTGCTTGATTTTAATCGTTTGATAATGTTAGGTTCAATGTCTTCAGTTTCACATTGGTTATTTGCTTCTAGCTGAAAAGCTATATTAATTGGGGATAAACTTGAGAGTAAAATTTTATCTCCGTCAAAAAAAGACCCTATTTTGAGTAAATTTAATTTTTCTGGGTCATTGTATAGAATGCTCTTTTCCTCAATATCCTCAATCTCTTTATTAAAAATTGTTAAAAATTTTTCATAAAGATACTTTAAATGTTTATCTAAAAATGTTAAGCTAGGAATATTATCAATACTACTGTAATAGTTAAAAATTTCTTCATATGCTTTAGTCAATTCTTCACTTAAAGATATATCAGTTTTTTGAATTTCATCATCTGTAATTTTCCCATGGAAAGCTTTTTTACTTATTATTTCTTTCTCGAGATACAGGTATTTTTTAAAATCCTTTTTTAAAATGAAAAAATCAGTACCAAGTGAAGCAGTTGTATCTCCTAAAATTATATTTTCTTGCTTTTCTCTTTTTAACTTCCATAAAAAGTACGAATCAGTGGGTTGCTGGGATTTTTTCTCTTCAATAATTTCAAAATTAATTTCATTTTCAAAATAAACCAATGTAAATAATAATTTACCCTTTTCATCCCAATTAGATTTTTCTGAAATAATAATTTTCTGATTATCCTTTAAAAAAACAATCTCGTTTTTATTTTCAATAGGAATCTCTTCTTCATTTAAACCTACACCAAATTCAATGACATCATCATATTCATCATTAGTTATTTTTACATATTTTTTATAAGCATTAATTTCATATTTTGTTTTAATAGATTTGAACACATCTTCATTAGAGTTTAGCACTAGAATATTGAATAGGTATGTATTTTTAGTTTCTTCATTGTGAGCATATTTAATTCTGTGAAATGAAATTCCATCATCGATTATATCTAATGATGCTAAGATTTTATTTTTAGATATATTGCAGAACTTTTTAGAATTTTTATCTAAAAAACCTCGGTTTAAATCACTATCAAATTCAAATTTCAAAGTAATATTCTCTAAACCATCATCATTGAAAACAATTATATTTCTTTTCCTTTTACCTGCTACAGTATGTGCAGAAGGTCTTTCCCAGTAAATTAATCCTTCTTTACTTGTTTTTTTACTATTTTCACAGTAGTTTATTTTTTTAGATGATCTATCTAAAGATTCTTTAGATTTTTTGATAATACTCAAGTTTGTTTCACACCATTTTTCATCCATAAGGTATTTAACTCCTTTGCTGTCAAATTTATTCTCTAATTTGGTTTTTTTATCTACATCCTCCCTAATCCTTTTAATTTCATCAAAAAATTTATGATTTTCTTCCAACCGTTTTTTCATTTTATTAGTAGTATATTTATCTAAATCTTTATCTGGAAACAGTCTTAATCCATAATAATCTTCAATATCAATCGATTCTTTATTAAGAATAGACAAAATTTCTTCATATTCCCATAATGTTGTATTAAACTGTTCATCTATTGTTTTATCAATGAAAAATTTTGTTATTTCTTTTTCTTCTTTTTTCAAATTGGATTCATCGATTTCATCTTCTAAATTGTTTGCAATAGTGTTGCTATTAAGAGGCATATCTCCTTTTTGTAAATCATCCATACCATTATATATACTATCAATTGTACTATCACAAATTACAAGTAATGCAGTATTTTCCCACTCTTTATTTTGATCTATTACTCTATTTCGAAGAGTGACAATGTAATCATTATTAACATTAGTGTTTTTCACTACAACTACTCGTATATCCTTTAAAATAATTGCATATGATTCGAATGCTTCTCCACCACGATGTTGATATGTAAAATTTTCAGTTTTAGTTTTAGAACTTTCTTTCAAAACACTATAAAAATTTTCAACCTGTTCTGTTTCGTCAAATTCAATGTAAAACTTGTCTCCTTTATTAATTGTATTTTCATTTAAAAAAACAATCAATCTTTTAGACAAATACTCATAAAACTGGTTTGACATATTGTGCATCTCCACTGTCGCTTTTTTTATCAATAATATTTAGTTTATTAAAAAGAGAAATTATCTCCTCTTTAGAATATTTATCAAAATAAAGTCCTCTTTTTTCAAATTCATCAAATAAATGAGTGACTTTCATCTTTTTTCCTTTGATACTTATCTTTGTAATTAAAAGCAATGTTTTTTGATTAATATTTAACATATTTCCATATCTTCCCCGTCTCTTGAGAAAATACTTCTTAGCAATATTTTCCATATTCAAAGCATACCTATATTTAGGTGCTGAATTAATTCCATTTTTTAGATTTTCAAGCAAATTGGTTAATACATCTTCAATATTATTATATTCTATTTCATTATTAAAGTCCTGATATTCATTAAAACCTTGAATGGTTTTATAATAGGATATCCATTTTTTCAAATAAGATAAAAGTTGATTTTTATCTTCAGAAGAAAAATCTTCATACTTATCCATTAATTCTGGTATTAAAAGTCCTTTAGAACCAAATAATAAATTTAATTGTTCAATTTGATTGGCATAAGTTAATATTTCTGAATTTTTATCTTTAAGAAACTTATAACCAATTTCAACAGACTTCCTATTTTTAGTAGCATTTTCCCAATCTAATAAATAATAAATTTCATCAGGTTTATCCATTACTCCAGAAGATCCTTTACTCATTTTTAATAAAAGTTGGCTTACATAAAAAAAATAGTAGTATGTAAAAAAAGTATCAAGATTTCTTTTTAAATAATCAATATCCTCCATTAAGTAGTTTAAATCATGATTAAAAAGATCCAGAATAAAATTTAATGAACTAGAATATTCTGATTTTATATCTTCATCATCTAATTCTTCAATATTATCTAAAATAAATTTTATTAAAATATTATCCACTTGATTCTTATTAAAAAAATCTTTAAATGAATCATTGTTTATTAAAAAAACATCTAGTAAAAATTTGGCAATTTTCTTTTCTCCAGTTTGTTGATGTTTGTTTTCATTTAATGGAATATATTGAAATAAAAATGGGTGGATAACATTAATACCAGAATCTTTAATTAAATATTCTTTAATAACATATTTTAACACTTTTTTTTCATTATCGGGTGAATCAATATTGCTCTTTGAAATAATATTATTAATTAATTTATCTAAATCATAATCATGACTAAAATGTTTACTATTATAAATACGAGATAATTCACCAATAACTCCGTTAAATCCATTGTCAAATTCAACACGTTGTGAAGAATCTGTTGTAAATGGAAACATTAATGATTTTTTGAGACGATGATTGATTTGATTAGTTGCTGCATTGGTCATCTGTTCAACTAGTTCATTATAATTTTCTTCAAACATTAAACCACCTTCTCAAAAATAAATAGACCAAATTCGTCTTTTTCAAACTTATATTCTGTATTATGAATATCAGTAATAATTAAAGAATCATTAATATGAGCATTAGACAATTTGCCAATAAACTCGTCAAAAATCAAAAGATTCTTTTTTTCTGTTACATTTGGTTGATATCCCTTATTGATCTTCATAATTATATCATATAATGGATAATCTAAATTTAAACATGATTCAGTATTATTGATTGAAAAAATAAGAGAAATATTTTTTTTAAATTTTGAACCTAATTGTTCAATAGAATCATTATTTTTAACAACTGGTTTTAAATCAATTTTTTTAGAAACAGTAAAGCTATTCAATTTACTCATAATTAGATAGTCTGCATTGTCTGACCCATTCCATTTGTAAATTGCTTTTTTAATATTCTCATATAGTTTCCTATATTCTAAAACATTATTTGTGTTGACATGGTATAAGTATTCTAAATACTTTTCAAATCTTTTTTCATTAAATGAGCTTTTTAAACCTTTCCCATGGAAAATAGCAAAGTTTAAAACTGTTTTAAGTAACTCATCTTTGGATTGATTGTAATTATCTAAATCATTTATAATAACTTCAACCTTAGACGAATTTAAATATTTGGAAATAACATCTAATACATTTGAGCTATTATTCCAATCAATCAAAAATTGGTCTAAAATTTCGCTTCTAAAGTTCTTTGGATCTTCTAAAGAAATCAATTCTAGAAGATTAGATCTTTCATAGGAATTGAATACTAAGTTAGGGAGTAAATCTTCCTGAAATTCTAAAACATTCTCATAATAAAACGATTTTATTTTAGGAGGTACAATAATCTCATAAATAAAATTTAAAATTTCTCTTGTAGATAATATTTTTTTATCTTTGATAATGACTTTAATAATAAATTGAATTAATTTTTCTTGAACCTCATCATCACTAAAAATCTCATAATTAACTAAAATAGGAGTGTTTAATTTATTTTCCTTGTCTCTTAAATAAGCATTATAAAATGGGTTTTCATCATTTTTGTTGGAAATTTTTTTGAATAATTCAGAAATATAGGTCGAAGTAGGATTTTCACCATTTTTTATAGGATCTAATTCAAATAAATTATAATCATTAAAATCAACAATCTTAATATACTTACTTTCGAAATTTTCACTAATTTTTTCTGAATTAAAAACATTACTTTTCTTTAACTCATCTTTTATGATTGTAAATTCCTTATTCGCATATTTAGATTCTGAAAACTTACTTAAAACACCTAAATTAATCGCTACAATGAATTTAGTATTGGAAGTCTTAATATTTTCATCTTTGAAATCGCTTAATACTTCAGATAAAGTGTCTATCGATGTTTTATTAGGATTAAAACTTTCAGTAGCATCATTATGAATCTCAAATTTTGAAAAAAGTTCATTATGAAATTCATTCACTGCTGCAAGAAGATGAGATTTCCCATCCCCTACACTACCACACAAAAGAATTAATTGAGAAACATCATTTTTAATAGATTTTTCCAATACAGATATAAATTCCTTTTCAATTTCTCGTTCAACGTGGAGATATTTTTTAAAAATAGAAAAATCTTTGGGATCTTCAACAGCCTCCATAGAGGAAATTTTAAGTTTGGAAATCTCTCCTAACAAATAACTACCTTTATTTTTGCTAAAATCAAAATTATTAGTCTCTGATTTTGTGTAATCTTGATTATTATCCTCTATAGAAGTATTCTCTTCAACTAATTTATTTTTGGCTTCTACAATTTCAGGGCTTGGAGTTTCATACTTTCCTATTTCATATTTATCAAAATATTTCTTGTGAAACCATTTAGTGATAGTATACAAATTTTTATGAACTTTTAAAGCCGTCATGATTTTTTCCCGAACTTCATGATGAGCAGCTATGTTACCCAGTTTTCTATTGTTTTCCAACGCCCTAAAAACAAAAGTATCACCAGAAAAAATGCCCCATCGATTAAGTTCCTCTATTTTATCATTCAAACCAATGGTTATAAGTTCTTGAAGACTTTCTTTATCTATAACTTCTTCAAGTATTTTTTCTGTTGCTTTTCTCCCTTCAATTATTGCATAGACTGGTTTAGTATAAACATTTTGTTCTACAATCGTACATATTTTTTCAATTTTAGGAGAATCTTCCTTTAAAAATTTAGGAAAATTTTCCTTTATTTTATCCTTATCTGACATGTTTCTAAAACCTCATCTTCAATGATAATTCTCTAAACTTTAAAATTTTTTCCATAGTTCCTTTTAAACATTTTATAATAATTTATGTAGAAAGGATTTAAATTTTTCAGTTACACACAAAACTTCCTCTAGATATCTACAGGATAATTTAAAATGTTATTTAATCCTAATTCTTTTTTAAAGAATGCAACATGATTTTTAGCCATATTTTTATCCTTACTTTTTGTTACAATGATTCCTATATAAGAATTTTTAGACATATTATAAATTCCACCATTAGCATGTTTATTGACACTAGTTTCTATTTCCATAGAAATTAAAGGAACAAATAAGTCATTTATAGAAATCAATTTTTCTTTAAGTCCATATAAAATAGGATAATGAGCATAGTCATTTTTAATTGATTCTGCAATATTCAAAAGCCAAGAAGTAAATCCTTTTGGTGCATTGAAACCTAAAACCAAATCAAGTTTAGGAATATAAAAATTATCTCTTGCTTGTCTAGATTTGGACACATCATTTTTATCTGGGAATTTGTAATAATCTTGCCTTAAGAAGAATAATGGAAATTCATCACCAACATTTGAATCCACATGTTTTCCAACTCTTTTTAAGATTTGGTGTTTAATTTTTGAAATTATAGGAGAATAATTTTGCCTGACAATTAAATCTGTCTGCAGAAATGGTTTAATTTTATCAAAAATATCTTTAGATCTTGTTTCTCCACCAAACCCAACTCTAGAATCTAAAAAATCATCGTTTTTTTCTATATTATTATCAAAGCATTTTAATCTTTCAATACTCTCATCAAGCTGGCTTGTATCTAGAAAAATTATATTTTTGTCTCCACTATTTTCAGCAAAATAATGCTTAATTTTTATGCCTCTCCTATAAGTATCACTTTCACCATGCCCATAGTTGTTTACAATAACAAAATTATATATAAATTTCCCACCATACAAGTTTATAAAATTACCTAGTTGGTATTTACTATTTGTTGATGAGCCTTCAATTTCAAATCCAGCAAAAGGCAATCTTTTAATTTGTTCAAATATTTTAGGATCTTCTTTAAAAAATTCTTCAATATTTTCCAATTCTAAATGTTTTTCTAAATCCAAATACCAAACAACATCATATTCAGGAACATATAAATTTTTTTCATGTAAAGTTTCTTCAATAATTGAGATAAATCCCAATTTCTCACCTAAGTCACGAATTTTTCCTTGAATTTCTAAAGTATCTTCTTTTGGCATGAATAATCCTCATATTAAATTTGTATAAATGATTTTATTCTGGAAAAGACTTAAATTTTTCAGTTTCATGTAAAACTCTCTCTAATTTTTCTTGAGAGTCAACACCATTATCATAGTAGTAAACATTAAATTTATTCTCAATATTTTTAATCTCTTCTTTAGAATGAATTTTCCTTATTTCCTCAAAATAAGAAATATCTTTTGTTTTTCTTGAAATGAACGGTCCTTCAGTTATATTACAAGAAGCATAAGTGAAATAGCTATTCACATTTATATCTCCCGGAAATTTGTTTAAATTTCGCACTGGAGAAAGTTCAAGATTTCCCACATTAGCTAAAAGTGCAAAAACTTCGCTTCTGTAATCTACTTTTCCATCTTCCCTTTTTGCATTAATTCTATTTTCATTCACTTTATCTTGATGTTTTTTGGTTAAATCAAAATAATTACCATGAATAAGTAATTCATGTATTCCTGGCTTAATAGCTATTAATTCTGTGTAAATTTTTGGCAAATCATTTTGATAATACTTTCTCAAAAATCTTACAATGAAGTTAAATTTATTTATTTCTTCATCAAAGTTAACTCCAGTTTCTTCTGGAGATTTAAATCCTACTTCTTTAAAAAAATCATCATTGTCTTTTCTTACTTCTACACTACCTTGATAAACATTTTTACCAGCTAATGCTTGAAATGGTCTATTATAGCTACTATGTAAAAATTTAGAAGGTTTTTCAAACCTAGATTTAAGGATAGATGTGAGATATTTGTATCTTATGCAGTTAAATATTCTTTCAAGTTCCATATCCCAAGGAACCAAATAGTTGAATATATCTTCATCATCACTTAAGTTTAAAAACACCCTTCCAATTTCCTTTAATGAATATCCTAATTTTTTTTCTCTAAATTTTTCACTAACCTCTTTAGAACTAATCAATCGATTTTCATCATCAAATTCAAGAAGAATATGATTATTATTATCAGTTACAAAAAGACCTTTCTTATCTAATTTGGTTAAAAAAAGATAATTCTTTGAATATTTAAAATTCATTATTGTCCTCCTTTTTTATTTTAATACTTTGAATTACAATTTATTGGAACTTTTGAGGAACTTTTGAATTAAAAGTTCATGATGTTGTTTTATAAATTCAATTATATACTCTATTTCAATTTTATCTCCATTTTCCTTTCTTAAATTGTAATTGGGTTCTTTATCATCGTTTTTGCTTATTTCTAAACTAATCTTTTTTGGATCTGGATGACCTTGCTGATTAATGGAGACTTTTTCATTTGAAGTTATAAACATGCGATGAACTGACAGTTTATTTTTAAGTTTCCATTGATTAAAGATATTTTTCTCATCTTTAGGTTTAAAAGAGAATGCAATTTCCATATATTCTTTTTTAAAACCAAACGAAACAATATTACGATTATCAATTCCATCAATTTTGAAATTAATATAATCTCTGGGACTAGTATCAATATAAATATCATAATCTAATTTTAATATTTCTTCTTTCAGATATTCATACAATTTTTTTAAATTTTCATCTTTTACATTATTACTTTTATCAAATTCTTCTGTATTTTCCTTTAATTTTTTTCCTTGATTTATATAAAATGTCAATTGCACTTAAATTTTCATTTTTAAAGTTGTTTTCATTGTCCATGATTTCCTCCATCATTTTGTCACTTTTTTATAGCTATCTAAAATTGATTTTCAAATTGATTTTCAATAGTTCATATAATATTTAGTCCATATACCCTATTTATCGATCGAACATTACTATTCCATATCCAAACTTCTTTCACTGTTCTTGTTTGTTTTTCCGCGATTAACTTAAAATTTCCAAGATAAATTTTTATTTTATCCTCTTCTGTCCTTTTTCTGTTATCACTATTATATCGTAAAGTATCAGCATCTTTTAAAATAGATAATATCTTTGCCTTATTTGTTGCTATCAAATCCCAAAATTCATTCTTGTCATCTTCTGAAATATCACTTGTATTAGTTATGTTTTTATATATTCCAGATTCTTTGCTAAATTTTACAATTTCAATGGAAATTTCTTTATTTCTTCTCCCAATGTTTATTTGCTTTTTATATTGGCTAAAATAGGAATCTACTATAATTCTCAGATTATGGCTAAATCCTTCAGAGCCAATGCTATTTATTTGATCTATTTGTTTTTGACTAAACATTGCTGATTTTTTTATAAATCTTATTGGTTGAATAGTTTTGGCTAAGTGATTAAGTAATGTTTTATCAATGAAATGTTTATCAACGATTTTTGGATCGACTTCTACCATAGTATCTAATAAATCATTCATCTTCTCAAATATTTCTTTTTGGTGATTATTTAATGGAAATTTTTCTGATATTATCTCACACACATCACATAGCCCATGAATATCATGTGTTTTATCTTCATTTGTTCTTTGGAGTCTCAATATAGTTAGATTATAGTACAAATTATTTGTTATAAGTCCAAAATCCACTAATTCCTTTTCATTCAATGAATATAAAATTTTTCCCAGAAAAAGAACATCTTCAAGAATAAAGGAATAGTCATGTTCTGGATCAATTTCATTTTTAAGATGAGTCCATAAGAATTCTTTCTTTTCAGTTCCACTATAAAATAAATCATCATCGTTTTTAGTAGCTAAAATACATAGAACTCTATGATTATCATCATATTCCAACATTTCATTTTTTAATCTTTCTAAATCATCCGATATTTTGTTTTTTGAAAAAAAATCTGAGAAATATTCTCTTTCTTTTTGGTTTATATACACAGCATCATAAGAAGTTTGAGATTCTAAATCTTTATTAAAATCAATATATTCTATCATATAAGCTCCAAACCGAGGTATTAAACAAGTATATTTATTATTTTTAAGATTATTGTAAAAATCATCTCTACTTATTAACATAGTTACACTCCACTATTCTCATCATATGCCCTAAATATTCATATTTTTCCAGATTTAAACCATTCGAATGTTTTTGATTTAATCCTTCAAATGTTTCATCATATAAAATTTTGATTTCTTCCTTTCATATTTATAAATCATTTTCGTAGCAGAAACATGCCTTCACTTTGTTTTCTGACAAGTTTTATTCAGGAGTATTTAACGCTTTTCTAATTTTATTGATACGAATCTCATGATTAAGTCTTACTAGTTCTTATACTAAGAAATTAATATAATTTCCATTTAAAACCATGTCAATATCCCACGATAAATGATTTTTCAAATTTACCATAAAAATCATCATATGTTTCTTTTTGGCTAAATTTATTTTAGTATCTAATTCATATACCTGCCTAATATTTCTAATAGTTTGTTTACTAACCCCAACAGATTCAACCAAGTTATTTGCAGTATAAAAATTAAATAAATAATCCATCTCAAACTAATCATGAATATTTACAAATTCTCTTAAATTTTCAGCTTTTTTTTTAATTTTTCAATATTCTTTTTTGTAACTCAAACCATATAGGAAGTGTTATCTATACTTTTTTTCATTAAACATATTGTATTTTTTTATGCAGAAGGTATTAGCTATTGTTTAGCTATTTTTCAAAACAAACAGGATATAAACTATAAAAATGTCATGGTAAATCGAGAAGATATGTTCTGAAAAAAGTACAAAAACTAAAAAAGTGGTGAAAAAATGAAAAATGAATGAAACAATTGTGTTTCATATATCTTCTCGATTTACCATAACATCTAGAATTTATTCTAAGTTGACTAAATAGCTATTTTTTCATGATTATCATTTACTAATTTTATAGTTTGAGGCGAAATTTTTTACATTTTTAAGATTTTTTTGTTCATGTTAAATCTTGTTAATTTTTAAATAATTTAATTATAATTCTTATTTTTGTTAATAAATGAATATTATACGATTATTTATTAAAATAATCATATTTTTTTAATAATTTTAAACTTAATTAAATTTTACCCGTTTTTTTTTTTTTTTTTTTTTTTAAAAAAAAAATTTTTTTTTTTTTAAAAAATATTTTTTATTTTTTATCACGATGGTGGAAATACCGACTTAAGAAATGCTAAAATCTACCTTGATTTAGGAATGATTTCTGAAGATATAATTCCGAACGGA
>WRMT01000036.1 GCA_009777005.1 Methanobrevibacter sp.
ATTATTTATTTAAAAATTAATGTATTAAACTTGGTTTTTTTGATAATTAATTATTTATTTAAAAATTAATGTATTATAATTGATTTTTTTGATAACTAATTAATTTCTTATACATAATTGTATTCAAACTTTTTTTCAAAGAATATAATTGATTTATTTTAGTTTTTTTAAGATTAAAGTAAATTTTTATTCTTTTTGATAATGTTTTTAAGGATTTAAATTTTTTTATTCTTTTTGATAGTGATTATAACGATTAAAGTTGAAATTTTGTTTTTTTAAAAGTTTATATAAATCTTCCAACTTTATTTTAATAGGATATTAAAAAAGTGTTGATTATGAAAAACAAAGTGATCTAATGAGAAGTGACAAGATAAAAAAAGGAATTGAAAGATCTCCACACAGGTCTTTACTTCGAGCATGTGGACTTAAAGATGAAGATTTTAAAAAACCTTTTATAGGAATAGCTAATAGCTATACAGACATTGTTCCAGGTCATATTCATTTACAAGAAATAGCTAACGCTGTTAAAGAAGGAATAAATCAATCAAATGGAGTTCCTTTTGAGTTCAATACAATGGCTATTTGTGATGGAATAGCTATGAACCATGAAGGAATGAAGTACTCTCTTCCATCAAGAGAAATAATAGCTAATACTGTTGAAAGTGTAGCTATGGCCCATAGCTTAGATGGCTTAGTTTTAGTTTCAAGCTGTGATAAAATAGTTCCTGGAATGTTAATGGGAGCTGCAAGATTAAATATTCCCTCTATTATGGTAACAGGAGGACCAATGCTTCCAGGGGAATTTGATGGGAAAATTGTTGATTTTGTCAATGTTTATGAAGCTGTTAGTGAGGTTTCATCAGGTAAAATGACAAAGGAAGATCTTTCTAGATTAGAAAAATCTGCATGCCCTGGTCCTGGTTCTTGCTCTGGGCTTTTTACAGCTAATACTATGGCATGTATTACTGAAAGTTTAGGAATGAGCTTACCAATGTGTGCTACAACCCATGCAGTTCATGAAAGTAAATTGGAAATAGCTACAGACAGTGGAAAACAAATCATGAAAATGATAGAGGAAGATTTAACTCCATCAAAGATTATGACTCAAAAATCCTTTGAAAATGCCTTAGCTGTTGACATGGCATTAGGTGGTTCAAGTAACACTGCACTTCATATTCCAGCTATAGCTAGTGAACTTGAAAAATTCGGAGTTAAAGTTGATTTAGATTTATTTGATAAAATCAGTAGAGAAATTCCACATATTGCATCAATTAGCCCAGCAGGAAATCATACCATGCTTGACCTTCACAATGCTGGAGGTATTCCTGGGGTTTTAATAGCTATTCAAGAGAAAATAGCTACTGACACTATAACTTCCTCAGGAAAAACATTAAAAGAGAATATTCAAGATGCAAAAATAAATAATTTTGATGTTATCAGAACAATTGATTCTCCAGTTCATAGTGAAGGGGGAATAGCTATTTTAAAAGGAAATTTAGCTCCTAATGGTTCTGTTATAAAACAAGCTGCTGTTAGTGAAGATATGATGTATCATAAAGGACCAGTAACAGTTTTCAATAGTGAGGAAGAAGCTGTAGAATATATCTTTAGTAAAGAAATAAGTGAAGGAGATATTATTGTTATCCGCTATGAAGGTCCAAAAGGAGGTCCAGGAATGAGAGAAATGCTCAATCCAACATCAGCTATTGTAGGGCTTAAAATTAAAAATGTAGCTCTTATAACTGATGGTAGATTTTCTGGAGGAACACGTGGACCTTGTGTTGGTCATATTTCACCAGAAGCTCAAAGTGGTGGTCCAATAGCCGGACTTCAAGATGGAGATATTGTTGAAATTGACATTAAAAATAGGGCTATAAATGTAGAATTAGATGATGAAGAGTTAAAAAATAGATTAGCTAATGTTGATTTACCTAAAAATGATTTAAAAGGTTGGTTAAATATTTATCAAAAGTGTGTAAGTTCTGCAGATAAAGGAGCTATTTTAAGGTAAATTTTAAGTGAAAGTTTTACTCATGATTTCGTATTCATATTTTTTTGGTGGCTTAAAAAGTTTTCAATCTAATAGGTGAAAGCTTTTTTTTAAATACTATTTGGATTAGCTATTTTTTAAATACTATTTGGATAAGCTATTTCTTGAATACTATTTGGATTAGCTATTTTTTAAATACTATTTGGATAAGCTATTTTTTAAATACTGTTTGGATAAGCTATTTTTTAAATACTGTTTGGATAAGCTATTTTTTAAATACTGTTTGGATAAGCTATTTTTTAAATACTGTTTGGATAAGCTATTTTTTGTAAAAATATTGAATAATTTTATTTTTTTAATTTTTTTTAAATAATCTTTTAAATGATTAAAACAAAGAATAAATAGAATATAAATAAAATTTCTTATTATACTTTATTTTAAAATCAGGTGCTTAAATGTCAGAAAAGAATGAAATAATCGCTTATGTAATAGTCATAATTGTTGGATTATTGATAGCTCAGCACATGAATGTTGTTGTTTCAGAAAGTATGGAACCAGTATTATACAGAGGAGATATTGTAATAGTTGAAAAATCAAATTTCTTAGGAATTAGTGAATTTAATCCAGATACTGTACAGGTAGGTGATGTTGTTGTTTATCGAGCTACTTGGTTCCCAAATCCTGTTATTCATAGAGTTATTAATGAAACCCATGTTAATGGAACGAAGTATTTTGTGATTAAAGGTGACAATAACCCCGTTCCAGATCCAGAACTTGTTTCGCCTAATCAAATAACAGAACGAGTTGTAAAAATTGGTGATTACCCATTAATCATACCTAAAGTAGGATATATCACGATTTGGTTAAAAGGATTATAGTTTTTTTTTTATGGTTTATAAAAAGGTTTTAATGAATTTTTTATAAATTATTAAGTATTTTCCTAAAATTCTTTTTTTTTTTTAACTTTTTTTTTATAAAATTAATGTTTTTTTTTTTTTAATTCTTAATTGTTTTATTTAGTATTTTTTGAACTTTTTTATAAAAATGTTATTTTGTATCTATTTTTATTTCATATTTAAGAGAGATTAAGTTCTATTAGTGAATTTTTTCACAAATATCTATCTTTTTACATAAATGTATCATTATCCTTGGATTTTCATTACTTTTTTTCACATTTTAACTAATGCTTTTTTTTTGGGAGGATGTAAAGTAAAAATAGTAATACTTATATATTACTTTTTATTAAATTAATAATAAAAACTGAAAAGGATAAGATGGTTAAAAATTTGAAAAAATTTTTTTCATTTTTTGCTTTGTTTCTCCTTTTTGTATTGAATTTTTTTTAGTTTAATTATTGAAAAAATTTATATTTAATGAAATTGTAAAATAGTGGTGATTAGAGTTGGTATTTGAAAAAGATGGGAAAAAGTTAAATCTTCTTAATGAGTATCTATTTCCGAAAATATTTGGTGAGAGTGGATGTGAAGATGAAACATTGCATTTGATTAACACTTTTACAGGAGAATCTTTCACAGATGTCTATTATATACCTAAAGAGATGGAAGGTCTACATAAAGGCAATAAAAAGTCAAATGTCGACGTTATGGTCTTAGTAAATGACGGCAGTCTTGTGAATATTGAGGCACAAATAAAACCTCAAAAGAATTTCCACAAAAGAACTCATTTCTATAACTCTAAAATCTACACAGTTCATGTTAAAGTTGGAGACGAATATGAAAAGGCACCTAAAACATACATGATCAATATCCTAGACTTCGACCTCCTACCCACAGAAGATTATCACAGTATATTGGTGCTATGTGATAAAAAAAGTAATTTCATGATTGAAGATATTGTAGAAATTCATTATATAGAACTACCTAAGTTCAGGAAAGAGCTAAGGAGAGGTAATTTAGATTTAAATGATCCTATAACAAGGATTTTATTACTTATCAATAAGAACACATCTCCAGATTTAATGGAAAAGGTGATAAACATGGATAAATCTGTAAATAAAATGTATGAAAAAACATTGCATGTTTTAAAAGATCAAAAAGAATATTTAGCATATATTAGAGCAGAACAAGCCGATTTAGACTATAAAGCCCAGATAAAATATGCAACAGACAAAGGAAGAGATGAAAGAGAACTAGAAATAGCTATTAAACTTAAAAAATTAGATTATTCTCTTAAAGAAATAGCTAAAATCACTGGAATGCCTGTGAAAGAAATAAAAAAACTATAAATAACTGAATAATAATGAACTTTGCTTTTTATTCTTTTTTTTTAAAATTTCAGTATATCTGTTGATTTTTCACATGAAAGAGTATTTTTTCAGATTTTTATATTTTTTTCCATTCATATGCTCTGTATGTCTTTAAAAAAGTGAGGGTTATGAAGATTTACCTATAATTATATCATAAATATCTCATTTTTAATTTTTTTCCAATAGAAGATTACAGAATATTTGCAAAGTTTAGAATAGAATTGAAAAATGTATTTTAGGCTTAAATGAGTCTATAAGGAAATATTGCCTTTTTTAATAAAAATACCTCCAAGATTTAATTAAACAGGTGATAAACATGGATAATTCTGCAAATAAAAAATTTGAATACACATTACAGGCACTACAGGATAATAAAGAGGACTTGCAACGTCTCAGGGTAGAAATGGCAGAGTCAGACCATAAAGCCAGAATAAGATACGCAACCGACAAAGGAAGAGAAGAAGGAAAGATAGAAGGAAGAGATGAAAGAAAACTAGAAATAGCTAAAAATTGCAAAAGTGAAGGAATTCCTTTTGAAACAATAGCTAAAGCAACGGGTTTAACACTTGAAAAGATTAAAAAACTTTAAAAATCATCAAAATCAAAAATAATTAGCTATTCCATTTATCAAAGCATTAGCTACTAATTAAACCACAATCGTATCTTAAACTTCTCAAAAATTCAAATTATGTCTTACAATAGATATATTGTAGCTAACTATTATAAAACATAGAAACAACTATATCCAACTACAAATCATGATTATGAAATAAATTTAGATTAAATAATATAATAATTTTATTAATTATATTTAAAAAATATTATAGTAGGATTAATTATTTAAATAAATTATATGAAAATTCATTTAACTTTTTTTTTTTTTTATAACTTCAAATTCATTTTTTTTTAAAAATCATTTTTATTCACTTTCATTGATTTGTTCTTTTCATAAAGTTTTTTTTTTTTAAAAAAAAAGTTATTATTTTAATCTGTGGAGTAAATAAATTCAAATCATATATAAAACAAGCAAAGAGCAAATTATATTTTATTTATCTAATATAAGATTATTTCTATTAGTACAAATTATAGTGGATATTCAATTAACCTAATATAAGATTATTTCTATTAATACATATTAAGTGAGTTTTCATTTAATCTTGTATAAAATTATTTCTATTAATGCAAATTATAGTGGATATTCAATTAATCGAATATAATATTATTTAATTATAGTCCTGAAAAAGCTTGAATTCATTATTTAGAAAAAATTGATAATTTCCTTTAAAATCTATTTATTTATCTTAATTTTTAAAATAAATCATAAATAATTATTTTTATAAAAAAATAATAATTATAATCATTGATTTAATTATTAAATTAGTTTTAAACTTTTAAAAAATACTTTTTATTTAAAACTTTATTTCCATAGCTATGATAATAATTATTTGAATATTCAATTAATCTAATATAAGATTATTTCTATTAATGCAAATTATTTTGAATATTCAATTAATCTAATATAAGATTATTTCTATTAATGCAAATTATTTTGAATATTCAATTAATCTAGTATAATATTATTTATATTAATGTTGATTATTTTGAGTATTCAATTAATCTAGTATAATATTATTTTTATTAATACAAATTATAACTGATATTCAAATATTATACTATAAGATTATTTCTATTAATACGAAATATAATTGATATTCAATTATTATAATATAAGTTTATAATAGTTTAAAACGTTAATGAAGAATTTGTTTCTATATCTCTTCTTTGTGACCTTTTTAGATGAATCAATCTTTTTTTTGTTGGAATAATTTTATTTTTTTCTTTTTTCATGACTTAAATCTATTTTTAACATTAGCTATAATTATTTGATGTAAATAACTTTTTCAAAACTTTATTTTTTCCCTTAAAATTTTATTTTTTGTAAAACTTCAAAAAATTAGCTAATCTCACTTTAAATCTAAATTTTAGCTATAGAATGAATTTAAAATATTTAAATTTTTTTTCTATTTGCACTGGTAATTAAAATAATATTTTAACTATAAAAATTCATTTAAATAAGGATATAATCCTTAAAGATCTAAAAAAACTTAAAAAATGCTTTAAAAAAGTTATTTTTATAACATTGACCTGAAAAAATTAATATTTAATTTAAATAATAATGTAATTTAAATTATTTTTAATTATTGTTCTGTAAATCATATATTTTATTCTAAAACTTTAGAAATTTCAAATATTTTCTTTTTTTCTTATTTTTAAGAAAAATTTTAAAAAAAAACAATAAATTAACTAATAAAATATTATTTAAACTATTTTACACTAGAAAAAAAGAATAATACAACATTTAAGAGCTTTAAATATCCATAAATTATGTTTGTTTTCAATAGGAATTTTTTTTGTGAATACGAACAGTTTCGATTTTCTAAAGCTTTATATGGTGAAAAGATAGAAATATAAATGAACGAATATTCTTTTTAAAATAATCTTTTGTGAAATATATTTTAATAGGGGGTTTTGAGAGAACTTCATGTTATTATATTTTCATTCTTGCCATATTTTTTGTAAATTTGAGGGAATTTTACACTAATTTGAATAATCATTTCGTTCATTGACTTTAATAGAGTCAAATATACTTTTATAATAATAAAAACATAATATAAAGATATATGTCTTTTCAAGACATTTCTTACATTACAAAATTTAATATTAAAAATTTTTTTGAGAGAAAATGTGAGGTATTTTATAATTTGAGAGAACCGAGAGAAAAATAATTTAATTAAAAAGGTGCAAAGTGACTAGTTCACTAGTTGGTGAATTTAAATGAATAAATTTATAAATAATAAATTTATAAATAATTTCTTTAATAATATAAGTCAAAAATTTAATTCTAATAATAAAAAAAGCGAAAATATTGATGAAAATGAAATAAAGGAAAATTTTAATAAAAATGATGAATTAAGTGAAAATTTTAATAATAATAAAATAAGTGAAAATTTTGATGATGAATTAAGTGAAAAATCTTTTAATAATAATACTATTAATAATGAAAAAAGTGAAAATTTTAATAATAATGAATTAAGTGAAAAATCTTTTAATAATAAAAATAATAATAAAAAAAGTAAAAAAATTAATAAAAATAAAATAAATGAAAATTTTAATAATAATAATGAAAAATCTTTTTATAAAAATTTTAAAATCAAAACAATTTTCTTATCTGTAATTGTTCTTGGTTTATTATTCTTTGCATGTTTACCCTCTGTGAGTGCATGTGGAACATGTGATACAACTTGTGCATGTGATGATTGTTTTGATTGTCCTGATTGTGCATGTGTAGCATGTAATGTAGATGGTTCTTCGGAAAAAGAATATTCAAAAAATATTTCACAAATTATCAATGGTTCTACATTGTCTATTGGTGATGGAGTTTTTGAAAACTACTCGAGAATAGCTATTGATAAAAATGTAACTATTCAAGGAAATGGTGCTAACAATTCAATACTTTTCACCGGATCTGATGTAGCTTTCCATGTTCTTAGTGGAAATACATTAACACTGTATAATCTAACTATTATTACTAATCATGTTTTTTCTGATGAGGAAATTGCGGATTATAATGCTTTGGTTGGATTTTTCAATGGTACAATTAGTGGATCTGGAAATGTTGTTTTTGAAAATTGTAAATTTATAAATAATGGTTTTACTACTGCTAATGTAATTCTTGATGTAGATTCGACATATAATAATTATTATGTTAACATTACAGCTACTGTTAAAGATGCTAATGGCGATAATTTAAATGGTAGTGTTCTTTTTTATATTGATAATGTTTTCCATGGGCGAGTTTACGCAAATGATGGTATAGCTAATTTTATTTTCATTTTGCCTAATGGGGATTATTCTGTTCATGCGGTTTTTATTGGTGATGGATTTTTAAATCCTAAAATTAGCCGTAACAAGAAATCTTTTTCTGTCATGGTTCTATCAAGAGCACCTGTCCCTTTACCTACTACTGGACATATTATATATGTGTCTCCTACTGGTAGTGATTCTAATGATGGTTTAACTCCTGGTGCACCTAAAGCGTCTATTTTCGGTGGTACTAGTTCTGCTTATACTACTGTCAATGCAAATGGATATATTGTTCTTCTCCCTGGAGTTTATGCGGGAACAGGACATAGAGGAGGATCAGTTTCTAAGAATGTGACATTTATTGGTGATCCTGCGGGTAATGTTACTGTAGTTACTAATGGTACTACTTTTGCAACACTTAGTCTTGGTACTGCTGCTAATCCTCGTAATGTTAGTGCATTTAATATAAAGTTCCACAACTCTACTGCTGGTCGTATATTTTACGTGAATGGATATAACACTCTTAATATTGATAATTGTGAGTTCATGCAGATAACAGGTGTGTCTCTTGGTGCAGGTCTCTATCTTATTGGTCGAGATATAACTTTAAATTTTTATAATACTGATGTTAGGAATGTAAGAGGTAATGATATTGGTGGATTTATACGATTTGATGGAGCTTATGTTAACCAATATATAAATTTGAATAATTCAAATTTTACAAATGTATCTTCTGTTAATTATTGTGGTGTAATTTGTACATATACAAGTAATGTTGTTTATAATATTAACAACTGTAATTTTATTGGTTGTAGTGCTGGTACTCGCCATGCTGGTGTCTTATGTATGGATGGAGACTATATTTTAGTTAATAATAGTAATTTCATAAATTCTTCAGCTGCTACAACTGGTGGTTCTATTTATGCTCACCCTGGCGGTGCTAGTCGTGTAGCTTACATTATTAATTCTACTTTTGTTAATTCAATTTCCACTAACTATTATTCTTCAGATACTGGTACATCCATGGGTACTACTTCTTCTTCAAGTCTTGGTGGAGCTATTGCTACTAATGGTAATTTAAATATTTATGACTCTGTTTTTGTAAATTGTACAGCTAAATATGGTGGTGCAATTTTTACTGATGCAGGAACTACAAATATTTATAACACTACTTTTGAAGATAATTATATTAGCTATTTAGCTGGTACTGAAGCTAGATTTGGTGGTGCAATTGGGCTTAATGGCGGAACTATTTCTGCATATGATTCTTATTTCAAAAATAACAAGGTTCATGTTACTACAACTACTGCTACTTCTGTTTTAGGTGGTGCTATAGGAGTTACTGGTTCTTCAGGTCGAGTAAATCTTTATAATTCTACTTTTGAAGATAACTTTGTTCTTAGTGATGGAACAGGAACTACAACAAAGACTGCTTATGGTGGTGCTGTTGCAGCTACTGCTGGATTTATAAATATAAATCAGTGTAATTTTACAAATAATTATGCGATTTCTAATGCAACTGGCGGTACAAGAAATGCTTATGGTGGTGCTATTGGAACTTCTGCTACTTCTGCAAGTATAAATATTACATCTTCTAACTTTGATGCCAATTATGTTTTTGGAGCAAGTGATTCTTATGGTGGTGCTTTTGGAACATCTGGAGGTACTATTAATATTCTTAATTCTAACATAACTAGAAACTCTGCTAACTATGGTGGTGCTGTAGCTGCTGTAGCTGCTGGAACTAATACTGCTAGAATTAATGTTATTAGCTCTTACTTAGCTGAAAATTCAGCTACTACTTTTGGTGGTGCTATTGGTGTTAGTGGTACTGGAAGTACTATTGTTGTAAATGATTCTGTTGTACATAATAATAGTGCAGGTACTTATGGTGGTGCTGTAGGTATTAGTAGTGGTGATTTCAGTACAACTGGTTCTAACTATACTTGGAACACTGCTGGTACTTATGGTGGAGCTATTGGTTCTACTACAAACTTCTATGTGAATTATGGTAACTTCTTTAATAATTCTGCAGGTACTGTTGGAGGTGCTATTGCTTCTCTCGGCTCAACTACCAACAATACTATTTTTGGTTCAAGTTTTGTAAACAATTATGCTGTTACAGATGGTACTGCGATTTATGCTGCTGGTAGGGGTAATATTAATTACAACCGTTTCTTTGCTAATAACGATACTCCTGCAAGAGTTTATAGTACTGTTTGGACTAATGTTTCACAAGGAAGTAATATGAACATAGACTTAAATTGGTGGGGAAATAATACTCACTTTTCTACTGGAATTATCCCAAACAATTACATTGTTCTTGATGTAAATTATACAGATATTCCTTTGTATAATCGTACTGCACACTTCTTTTACTTCTTAAGACTTAACACTGGTGCAACCTTTGATGAATCTAGACTTCCAACATTCTTTGGAAATGTTGCTGGTGTGGTTCAAGCATATTCATATAATATAACTTTCCTTGCTTCTGAAAGTCATTATATTGGTATTCCATTTAGTCCTTATGGTTATCTTGATGGTATGTTTACTGTTGACTGGTGGAGAAATGAGTTTGCTAATATTTCTACTGTTACTACTCCAAACATTACATCTCAGAATGTTTTTGGTAAATATAAAAATTTAACTGAGTTAAATGCTACTGTAACTGATAGTGCTGGTTATGTTTTAGACAATATGTTTGTTGTCTTTTATATTGATGGAGTAGCTGTAGGTAATGGTACAACTGATAGTAATGGATTTGTATCTATTATTTACAATGTAACAAGTGCTGGGAATTTTTCATTTGTTTCAAATTATACTGGTAATGATTTAAACTTCTTATCTACTTATGTGACTTATAATGCAAGTTTTGATAGGAGGAATACTAGTATTTCAGCTATTGATGTTATAGGTAGAGCTTTTGAAACTACTTATTTAAATGCAACTATTGTAGATGAGTATGGTGAGTTTGTAGAAAATGTCTTTATTTCTTTCCATAGTCTTACAGGAATAATGTATGCTGGTAATTATTCTAATGCTTCTGGATTTGCTTCAGCAGGAGTTATTTTTAATAATAGTGGAAATTATTCATTTTATGCATATTTCGATGGAAATGGTAATTATTCTCCTTCTAATTCTTCTGTTGGTGGATATAACATAGCTACAATAACTTTTGAATATATTGTTCAAAATAATACCTATAATTTATATGTTAATTCTTCTGGTGGAAATGATGCTTTCCTTGGTGTAAACTGGGATTATGCTTTACAATCAATATTCAGGGCTTTAGCTATTGTTAAAGAACAAAATTGGACAAGTTATACTGTGCATATTGCTCCTGGTGTTTACTCTGGTTCTCTTAATGTTAATCAAAATGTTAGTGACAATGCTACTTTCTTAGGTTATTCTTCATTAGGTGGAGACATTGTATTTGATGGTAACTTTACTAGTAGAAGTGGTTTTAATGTTTTAGCTAATGCTAATGTGAATATTTACAACATTACATTTGTTAGAGGTTTAGCTACTGATGGTGGTGCCATTTACTCTAGTGGTTCTCTTAATGTCTATAATTCTAAGTTTGAAAATAACAATGGAACTGATGGTGGAGCTATTTATAATAATAATTCTAATCTATCTGTAAGTGATTCTAGTTTCACAAATAATACTGTATTTAGTTCTACTGGTAATAGTCAAGGAGGAGCTATATACACTAATTATGGTAGTGTAAGTATAGCTAACTCAATTTTCAGTTATAACTTAGCTCATTCTAGTGGAATTTTTGGTGATGGTGGTGCAATCTTTAACAACAACAGTAATGTGATTGTTAGTGATTCCAACTTTGTTAACAACACTGCAAATTATGGTGGAGCTATTAATAATGTAATAGATGATAATAATGTATTTATTTCTAGTTTAACAGTGTCTAACTCTAATTTTATTAACAATACTGGATTTAGGCAAGGTGGTGCTATTCAAAGTTATGGTAGTGCTAGGGTAACTGGTTCTAGTTTCATAAATAGTAGTTCTGACTTTGGTGGAGCTATTATTAGCTATGGTGACTTTAATGTAAGTAGTTCTAATTTCTTTAATAATACTGCAAATTATTTTGGTGGAGCTATCTATAGTTTAGGCAATGCAACCCATCCAAGTAACTTTGTTTTGACTAACTCTAATGTAACAAGTAATGTTGCAAGTCAAGGTGGAGCAGTTTATCATATCCTTGGTAACTTTTTCACAAATGGTTCAAATTTCACAAATAATATTGCTGATTTTGGTGGAGCTATTTATGGATTTAGTATGGGTAATGTTACTTCTAATAGTTCTAGTTTTACAAATAATACAGCAAATAATGATGGTGGAGCTATTTATAGTTCTGGTGATTTAAACTTGACCAATTCTAACTTCACTAACAATATTGCAAATGGTAATGGTGGAGGAGTTTATGTCCGTGGAGCTAATAATTTGATTAGTGGTTCTAACTTTACTAATAATTCTCAAGCTATTGCTTTAGCTACTACTAACTTTAGTTTAAGTAATAATATTATTGAAGCTAATGAAATCGGAATTCAGTTTGTTCTTAACAATATGAACTATACAATTTCTGGTTTGTCAGCTAATAATAATATAAGGGATAATCTTTTTGCTATTGGAATTAGTGGTAATGGTAGTAACTATACTGTCAATGATAATTTTGCTTCTTTAAACAATGGTGGCTTTATATTTACAGGAAACAATAATGCTATTGTAAACTCTACTATAACTGGTTACAATAGGTCTGATTCTTGGGCTGTATTTTTCCATGGGTCTTCTAGTAACAACTCCATAATCTCATCTAATATTACTGGTAATCTTAGAGCTATTGGGATAAATGGAACAAACAATAGTGTTATAGGTTCAAATATTATGAATAACGACTTAGGAATCCATGTTTTAAGTGGAAGTTCTAATGCTGTTATTAACTTCAACAGAATATTCAATAATACTAATTCTCTTGGTGTTGATCTTGTAAATGAAGGAACTAATACTAATGCTGATTATAATTGGTGGGGAACTAACATTCCTTTAGTAAGTGGTATTAGTTTAAATAATTGGTTTGTTATGGAATTATCTGCTAATACAAATAAAACCCTAGTTAATGCTACAATCTTTGAGCTAATGGGTAATGTTGAATTAGCTTATCAGCTTTCACTCCTTGATAATAGTACAGGAGTTACAGGTATTTTTGATGTTGAGCTACTTCCATACTTCTTAGTAAACCTTATTTGGACTGGTCCTAATGGAACTGTTTATAATTTGACTAATGTTGATGGAAGAAGAAGGTATTCACAAAATGTTACCTTAGATGTCTATGATGTCTTTTCACTTCAAGCTATTGCTGATAATTCAGATATAATCTTGATTTTAAATTCTGATTTAAGTGAAACAGTAAATCTTTCAATAACTAAAACAAGTAATGTTACAGGTAATGCAAGTGTTGGAGACCTTGTTGAATACAATATTACAGTAGTTAATCATGGTCCAGCTAATGCTACAAATCTTACTGTAACTGATATTCTTGATTACAGACTTATTTTTGAAAGTGCAAATGGTAATTACAATTATACTACTGGTATATGGTATATTGGAAACTTAGCTGCTGGAGGAAATATTACTTTAACTATTATTGTTCGAATTAATGGTACAGGTGATATAACTAATATAGCTAATGTTACTGTAAATGAACTTAATCTAGGAAATAATTCTACTGATGGTAATGGAACTAACTTTACTGTTCCTCCTACTGTGAATTTGACTATTGATAAGTTCCATAATGCTTCTGGTGTGAATGTTGGTGTAGGTGATTTGGTTGAGTTTACTATTGTTGTAACTAATCATGGTCCTGATAATGCAACTGGTGTTGTTGTTGTAGATGCTCTTGATCCTCGTTTGATTTATCATAATTCTACTTCTGGTGGAACCTTTAATGGTACTCATGTGATTTGGAATGTTGGATTTATTCCAATGGGTACTAATGTTACTTTGGCTTTAGTTGTTATTGTTAATGGTACTGGTAATATTGTAAATATAGCTAATGTTACTGTTAATGAGACTAATATTGGTAATAATAGTACTGATGGTAATGGATCTAATTTCACTGTTAATGCTACTGTGAATTTGTCTATTACTAAAACTAACAATCTTACTCCTGGTGCTGTTGTGAATGTTGGTGACTTGGTTACTTATACTATTACAGTGACTAATCATGGTCCGGATATAGCTACAGATGTTAGGGTAATTGATGTATTGGATTCCCGTCTGATATTTGTAAGTGCTACTGGTTATTACAATGAGTCTAATGGATTGTGGATTTTGGGTAACCTTAATGTTGGTAGTTCTCTAAGTATGAATATTACAGTTCGTGTTAATGGTACAGGTAATATTGTGAATATAGCTAATGTTTCTGCAGATCAGCATAATATTGGTAATAATACTACTGATGGAAATGGTACTAATTTCACTGTTGATCCTACTGTGAATTTGACTATTACTAAGATTCATAATGCTACTGGTGTTAATGTTGGTGTAGGTGATTTGGTTGAGTATACTATTGTTGTAACTAACTTTGGTCCTGATAATGCGACTAGTGTTGTAATTGTGGATGCTCTTGATCCTCGTTTGGTTTATATTAATTCTACTAGTGGTGGAAGCTTTAATGGTACTCATGTTCTTTGGAATGTAGGTCTTATTCCAATGGGAACTAATGTTACTTTGACTTTGGTCGTTATTGTTAATGGTACTGGTAATATAACTAATCTAGCTAATGTTACTGTTAATGAGACTAATATTGGTAATAATAGTACTGATGGAAATGGAACAAACTTTACTGTTGATCCTACTGTGAATTTGACTATTACTAAGACTAATAATCTCACCTCTGGTGCTGTTGTTAATGTTGGTGATTTGATTGAGTATACTATTGTTGTAACTAACTTTGGTCCTGATAATGCAACAGGTGTTGTTGTTTCCGATGCTCTTGATCCTCGTTTAGTTTATATTAATTCTACTGGTGGTGGAATCTTTAATGGTACTCATGTTGTTTGGAATGTAGGTGGTGTTAATGTTGGCACTAATGTTACTTTGACTTTAGTTGTTAGTGTTAATGGTACTGG
>WRMT01000037.1 GCA_009777005.1 Methanobrevibacter sp.
ATTATAAATTTTTCTTCAAGACTATAATTTTTTCAATTACATTAAAAGTAATTATGTTTAGATATTGGATTAAGATAATTAAAAATAATTATTTTTTAGATTGAATAAAGATAATAACAATTATGATGTTAATAATGAACTGATAATAGATATTAACTCATCAGCACTTTTTTTAACTTCTTCAGATAAATTATTTCCTAAACTCAATTTTAAGGGTTGAATACCAATAAATAATAAATCAATAGATAAAAATTTCTCTAAGTAATTAATCAAAAAATTTAGAGATAATGAATGAGTTGAAATATTTGTATTAGCTATATTTTCTTTTTTAATAAATTTTATAGTACCTGGATTATTATCCATCAAAACTGTATCAATGATAATTAAGTGACTCGGAGCTTCTTTTTTTATTATTCCTGTAAAATTTTCTGGAACAGAGCCTGCATTGATTAAAATTACAGATTCTTGGATTAAATCTTTTTTTTCAAAAAATTCATTAAGTTTTTCTATGACATATGGTCCTACATTATCATCTTCACGTAATTCATTGCCAATTCCTAAAATAACCATTTTTTCATAATTATTAAAAAATCTTTTTAAACAATATTTAACTGAAATTGAAATCACCAAAATAGCTATTTAGTCTTGTTTGCGAATATTTTAATATATATTTAAACTAAAAAAGCAAAATATATATTAAAAATAGACATTATGGATTGTGACAATAATTAGTATTTTAAAAAAGTATTGGATGTGATATTTATTTTTTAATAATGATACCATCCCTTAATCATAATATAAACTACGAAAAAATGATAAACATCATTTATTATAATATAAACTACAAAAAAAAGATAAACATCCTTATTATATCCTAAATAATGATACACATTTTTAATTATAATAAAAACTTCTAAACAATAATTCATCTTATGATTATAATGCTTAATCTAATTTATAATTTAAATTTTTATAATTTTTTATATTTTCTTTTTAAATTTTATTAAAGAATTAATTTGATAAAAATTATTTAAATTGTATAATATCATATAAGAATTATTTATAAACTTAAAAATTTAATTAAGATGAATTATTTATTAAATTGAAAATTTAATTAAAATGAATTACTTATTAAATTGAAAATTTTGAACTTCAAATAAGAAAAATACAATTTTAAAAAGATTATATATAATGTGAATAATTCACTATAATAATAAAATTTTTATTTATAAATTAAAATCATAACATATGCTAGAATTATATAATTATATAAAATTAGCTATTCATTCAGATATGTTTTTTCAATGCAAATTTGATAAGAGCAAAAATTTTTACAGTATCAAATTTGCAAAATCATATTTATAGTTACATCTGTGAAATTTGTTAATTATTCATCTATGATATTTGTCTTAATAGTTTTTAATCCACCACCCATTATATACTTAAGAGAAATTTTAATTTTTTCTCCCTTTTTCACGTTTCTTTCTTCTACTGGGATTAAAAGTGGTGGGTTCATCATTGGTGTTGGACCACAAATAATATCTTCATTAAGTTTAGTAAATGTAGTTATTTTGATTCCATTTATCTTAGAATCAATAGCTATTTCAAATTCAAGTGTAGTTTTAAAGTCCATATCAATTAAATTTGAAAAATTAAATTCAGAATATTTTAGATAATTTCCTAAAATTTCATGTTTAGGTTCATGAAAATCATCCTCATAATGGATATTAGTTCTTTCCATGAAAATTGGCTCGACAATATTAATTACACCTTTTGGGATGATTTCTCCATTATCTTTTAAATATTTTTGTAAATAATTTAGAACTGGAACTTCTTCCTCATCTATTAATGCAGTATCCAACATTTCACAAATTATTAAATCTGCTTTTTCTTGAAAGATACTATTTAATGCATCACATGAATAAAAGTTTATATTGTCTGAATTGTCAGTATTTTCAAAAGACTTTCTTGCACAATCAAGAATTTTATCATCAATATCAATAGCTATAATATGATTAAAATATTTTGAAGCAAAAAAGGATAAAACACCAGTTCCACAACCAATATCTAAAACAGTTTTTTCTAACTTTTCTATATCCCCATTGACAGTATCATAGTTAATATATCTCTTATAATAATCAGTAATAGCTTCATGAAATACTGCTAACCTTTCAACATCTTTTAATAAATTGAAATGGTAAGGTGTTGTAAAAAATTTCATTATCTTAATTACTTAGGCATAAAATTAACTAAGGTAATCGAATAAGCTATTAATAACCGATTATTCAAAGAGAAAGAAAAAATTTCATAAAAAAGATTAATCTGGATCCATATGCTCACCATTAGCTGTACTGGTGAGTTTAACATGGTCAACTCCTTTAAGTCTCATCATTTTTTCTGTAAGTTCCCTTATACTATTCACGTCACCATTAACAATGATAACTTCCATACAATATTTTGTAGTCATGTGAATATGAATACTTGTGTTTATATCATTTCTATACTCATGTTGAATCTCAGCTAAGTTCTCCATTACACCAGTATAATAATGATCATATATAACGGTTATAACACCAATTCTGTCTCCTTCCATTTCATTCATCCACTGATATCGTACAATATAGTCTTTTAAAGCGTCTCTAATACCTTTGGATCTAGATTGATATCCTCTATCTTTTAAAACTTCATCAAAGTCTGCAAGTAACTTTTTTGGGAGTGACATACTTATTCTCATCATAGTTTAAAACCCTCTTATATATTAAAAAATTAAAATTAAAATAATAGTAAAATTATTTATTTTTTAATTTTTTTCATTTATGTCAACTTTGTTATATATAGCTTTATAAAAAAATTTATTTTTTTACTATTAAATAATAGTATTTTAAACTATATAAATACTTAAAAGATTGACAATAATTTTAATTTTAGATTAATATTAAAAAATTTTTATAAATCAAAACAATTATATGTTTTAATAAAAATAATTCCTAATAAGGAAATTTTATTTTAATAACTATTTTTAATAAATTAATATTATTTAAATGTTACTTTTATCTGAAGGAAAAAAATATTTTTTTAAAAAAAGAAAAAAATGAGAGTGTATACTAAATGTATTTTTTTAATTTTTTTTAAACTCTCATGATGGCATATCCTTCAAAACAAATATTTTTAGCTATATTTTTTTCATTTTAAGAATTTTATGATTTGTTTTAGCTATATTTTTTTCATATTAGGAATTTTATGATTTGTTTTAGCTATATTTTTTTCATATTAGGAATTTTATGATTTGTTTTAGCTATATTTTTTTCATATTAGAAATTAAATAAAGATTTTTGGGCAGTCTCCTTCTTTTCTTTTTTATCTTTGTTTTCAGTATTTTTTTGATTATTATTTTTATTTTCATTTTCTGATTTAACAGAATATTTCTTCTTTTTGTCCTTTTTTAAATTTTCAGATTCAGTATTTTTTTCAATTTGACTTGTTTTTTCAGTTTTATCCTTATTTTCAATAGCTACATTAAGTGAAGATTCTTTAAAAACTTTTGTTTTAGCTTTTTCCTCTAATTTTCTTTTTTCCATTTTTTTAATGACTTTTTTAGGAATTTTCCGATTTCTAAATCTTTTTATCTCATCATCATCAAAATCCAAATAACTAGCTATTTCATAAGCTAATTCATCATTTTCAAACATTATTTCCAATTCTGGAAACATAGAAATAGCTACACTATTAGAAACATGGAGCTTTTTAGACATTTTTTCAGCTATTCTATCTCTAAGTGCTCTTTTACCTCGTGTTCTACCCATCAATGCAAATGCCATTGAACCAGTTAATCTTGTAAACTTTTTATAAGTTTCTTCTTTAGATAAAGCTACTCCAATTCCCATGAAATCTGTAGCATACCTCCAATAGGTGTAATTTCTACTAGACCTAGCTCTACCAAAATATAAATCTGCTTCACTAATCATTTCATAAGCTTTCTTAATTTCTTCTGGTTTTTCATACTCTCTTGGAATATTTTCAGCTAAATACTCCATCACTAATGTTGGGTCCTCATCTAACATCATTGATTTTTTTATTTTATCAATACTTTTACTTTTCAAGACTCGTCGAACAGAATCAAATATATTATTTGTATTATCTTTTTGACTTACAGTATCTAAATCGGATAGTTCAAGTTTTTTAGAATCATCAGCTATTACTTGTAGTGTATTTAAAGCTGAACGCATATCTCCATTTGAACGCTTAGCTAATTCTTTTATAGCTACTGGATCTGCAATAACTCCTTCTTCTTTACAAATTTTTTTAAGAAGTGCGTTTATTGAATTAGTATGAACTTTATTAATTTTTATAACTTTACACTTTGGTTTAATACTTGTTAAGCGTTTACTGTAAAAATCATTAGCTGTCATGACCATAGGATGGTGTGATGTCTTTATAATTTTTCCAATAGCTCGAGTTCCACCTCTATCATCATTTCCATGAATACCATCTACTTCATCTAAAATGATTAATTTACGTTCATTACTGAATAAAGATTGTGTTGTTGCAGATTCACCTACTGTGTTCATTATAATATCATATGAACGTTTATCACTAGCATTTAGCTCAATAAATTCTGAAAAGTTACTAGCTATTATATGAGCAATACTTGTTTTTCCAGTTCCTGCTGGACCAATTAATAGTAAACATTCTTGAGGAATATCATTTTTCCAATTTTCTACCCAAGCTTCTATTTCTTTTTTTTGCTTACCATTACCTATAATATCTTTAAAGGCTTTTGGTCTGTATTTGTCTGTCCACCGCATATTTTTACCTTTTGGTGAATTATTGTAAAAAAAATTCAGATAATCTTATAATCAATTAAAGGAATTTTGTCAGTAGAGCTTCTAGTTGAATTCTTGGATTAGCTCCTTCTCTAATTCTAAAATCAGTTTGAGCAATAGCTTCAATTAAATTAATATAAATATCAGGGTCCATTTTTCCTTCCATAGCTCTTTTAACAATATCTTGATATATCTGATTTACCATATCTTCCCCACTAGTTCCTTGTGTAACCATTGTTTCTCTAAGGGAATCTCTCGCACCCATAAAATCTCCAGTAAGTGCTTTTGTAATCATATCATTAATATCTCGAGGTCTTGCTTTAGAAACAACATCATTTACCTTATCTTCTGTTATTTTCTCTCCCATTGAAGCAGATGCTTGAAGAATATTAATAGCTTTTCTCATATCTCCTTCAGCAAAGTAAACTATAATTTGAATAGCTGAATCTTCATATTCAAAATTTTCCTCTTTAGCTATATATTCTAATCTTTTAATAATATCTTGACCTTTAATTGGTGCAAATCTAAATATTGCACATCTAGACTGAATAGGATCTATGATTTTTGATGAATAATTACAAGATAAGATAAATGAAGCTGTTTTTGTATACATTTCCATTTCACGTCTCAAAGCATGTTGAGCATCTTTTGTCATATTATCAACTTCATCTAAAAATATTATTCTAAATGGAGCTCCAACAGGCTTTAAACGACAAAAATTCTTAATATTCGTTCTAACTGTTTCGATACCTCTTGCATCAGAGGCATTTAATTCAAGGAAATTTTGACGCCAATATTCTCCAAGTATTGATTTAACTAAAGCTAAAGCTGCTGTTGTTTTACCAACCCCTGCAGGACCAGTAAACATTAGATTTGGCATACTTTTTTCATCAACATAATTTTTTAATAAATCCATAATATGTGTTTGACCTACAATATTTTCTAAGTTCTGAGGTCTGTATTTTTCTACCCAAGGTCCACTCATAAAAATCACCTAAATTTAGTATTCCATTTTATAAAGACATAATAATAAAATTAACAAAGATTTAATAAGATTAAATAATTTTTAAAAAGATTAATTAAGATTTACATGATTAAATTTAGATTTAATAAGGTTAAATAAGTTTTAATAAGATTAATTAAGATTTAACTGATTTAATTTAGATTTAATAAGGTTAAATAAGTTTTAATAAGATTAATTAAGATTCAACTGATTTAATTTAGATTTAATAAGGTTAAATAAGTTTTAATAATATTATTTAAGTTTTAATAATATTTAAAAATTTTTAATTCTTTTAAATAATAGTTAAAAAAATCTAAAAAACAAATTTAAATTCTATTTTAATAATAGATTAAAAAATCTTTAAAATTTTTAATTAGATTTTTATAATTTTATAATAAACTTAATTTTTTTAAAAACAATATAAATTATACATTATTAAAAATGTGTCATAAATCTTTTGGTTTAAAAAAATTCATGAAATTTTTAGTTTAAGATAAAATCCTTGAATTTATATTTTTTCATTAGGTTCTCTAGCTAATACTATTCTATTTTTATTATTAGCATTAAATATTCTGATATAATTTTTTTTGCTCATGCACTTTTTGTGTCGCAATCTTTTAATATTGTTTTCATTGTTTTATAATGTGCATCATCGTTATTAATTATGGATAAATATTTTTATTGTAAAGTTTATATTTTTATTGTAAAGTTTATATTTTTATTGTGAAGTTTATATTTTTATTATGAAATAAATATCACATAAATTTTTTGAAATGAAATTTAAAACAAAATCAAAAAGACTTTGTGTAAACTAATTATTTGTCCGAATATTCTTATTTTTAATTGATATAAGTTTTTGTATGTATAATTTAGACCATGCAAAAGCAATTAAACTTCCAAATATATTCCCAATGACTATTCCCCACCATACTCCTTGCTGACCAAATCCTAGAGGAATAGCTAGAATATATGCGAAAACTACAGCTAATACTAATTCTCTTATTGTAGTTAAGATAAAAGAATCAAATCCTCTTCCAACTCCTTGAAATATTGATGCTGCAATCGAACCAATAGGAACAAATATATAGAACAAAGACATTACTCTTAAAAATTCAGTTATTAAACCATTGAGTCCTGCAGTTTCTGGAGAGTATGTAAATATTCCCGCAATATATGGTGCTAATATAAAAGTAGCTACTGCTGTTATAATGGATATTATAGTTCCTAATTTTATAGAGTGATTTTGAATAATATTAAGATTTTCATATTTTTTTGCACCAAATGATGCTCCAACAATAGCTACTGCCGAAATTGAGATAGAAATCACTGGAATAATAGCTATTAAAATGACTCTCCAACCAACAGAGTAAACAGCTACTGCATCAGCACCTGAAACTGCAACTAATATGATATTCAATGATCCCGCTAATATTGCCATTATTAAAAATTCTGAACCTGCAGGTAAACCAACAACCAATATTTTTTTCATAATATCAGAGCTATATTTAAAATCTTTAAGTATGAGATTAATATATGTATCTCCTCTAAACCAGTAAAGGATAATAAAACTTACAACAGCCATTGATATTACTGTAGCTATACCTGCACCAGCTATTCCCATGTTTAAAGTGTAAATAAAAATAGGATCGAGTATTATATTCAATATAGCTCCTAATGTCATAGCATAAGTTACTTTTTTAACATTACCTTCTGCTCGAAAAATACCATAAGAGGAACTAGTGAATATAAGAAATATTAGACCTCCAAATATTATATATCCATATTCAAGTCCAAATTCCAGTGTAGAACCTGCTCCAAGTATTTGAAGAATAGGTTTTAAGAATAAACCTACAGTAACCATTATAATAACTGTAAATATAATGGTTAATAACATTATATGAAGTGCTGCATTGTCTGCTTCCTTTTTTTTATTAGCTCCAATGAATCTAGATATAACTGATGTTGCTCCAGCACCAAGACCATTAGAAAAGCCCATCACAACCATGAATATTGGGGTGATAAAACCAATAGCAGCTAATGCATCTTGACCAAGTCCAGCTACCCATATTCCATCGATAAGATTATATAACGAAGTCATAAGCATAGCTACTATCATAGGACCCGATAATTTTAAAATAGCTTTTTTAGGGTCTCCTAATATAGTTGATACCCCTTCTGTTTCTTCATTATTTTTTTCAAAATTATTATTCAAATTGCTGTGAAGTTTTTTCTTATCTTTATCATTATCACTCATTGATAATCCTCATATTGTTGAAAATAATTTTTACAATATAATTAACATAGTATAATACGCATATACTTTAGTTTATCGTTAAATTTAATGAAAAAGAGTTAATTATAGGTAATTAATTAATTGTTAGCTAATTATTTGTTAATTAAATAAATATAAATTAATTGAGTTATAAAAGCATTTCATTTAAGTTTATATAAATTAATGGAGTTTTAAATGCATTTTATTTAAGTTTATATAAATTAATAGTGTTTGCAAAATAAATTTTTTTATTAATAAATAACTTATTATGGATTTTAAATTTTCTAGGTTTACTTATTTAATTTATTAATTAATAAAAGTTATTATTTTATATATTTTAAAAAATTTTTTGCATTTTAAGTAAAAAAAAGATTTTAAACATTTAGAAAATCAAAAATCTTTTAAAGTAAAGATTTTTTTATTTCTAATGAAATATTTTAATTTTTTAATATAATTGATAATAATCGTTCTTATTAAATAAAAAATAGTATAATATAATAATTTTTTTGAATATGAATGTTCTATTTATAAAATACATTCTAATTAAATTTTATCTATATTTATTATATTAATTTGTTTTTAGCAAAAAAAATTTTCTCTATATATAAGAGATAAACTATTTTCATAAACTCGAAATTATATTTAAATCGATATTTCAAGCCAAAATTTATCAATTATAATAAAAATTGAAGAATTTTATATTATTTACTAATATTAATGTTATTAGCTAAGTCTTCAGGACTATAGTATATTACTGCGGTTTCATATCCAGTTCCATTTAAAGAATCGTTTAAATTAGAAGCATTAGAAGCATTAGTAACGTTAGTAACATTATTATTAGTTATATTATTAACTGGAATTGTATTGTTTGTAGTGTTGTAATCTGTAGCATTATCATTTTGAGCAAAACCTACTGAAATTCCAATTCCTGAACCTACAGCAAATGCAATTAAAGCTATAATCACTGTTACAATAATTTTTCTTTCTTTTTTAGAGCTCATATTCCCTCCAACATAAAAATTTCGGACGTTTCACATAATTATGTAATTATTTTATCAAAAAAGGATAAAAATCATTATAATTCCACTCAAATAAATAAATGAGACCTTATTTCAATCAATAAATCATGTATTGCTCATTTGAATAAATGAATTTTAATTTCAATCAATAAATCCAATTTCACTTAAATGAATAAATGAAACCTTATTTCAATCAATAAATCAGGTTTCTTTCAATTGAATGAATGAATTCTTATTTCAATTAATGAATAAGGCTTCATTTAATTGAATGAATGAATTCTTATTTCAGTCAATAAATCATGTATTGCTCAAATGAATAAATGAAACCTTATTTCAATCAATAAATCAGGTTTCCTTTAATTGAATGAATTCTTATTTCAGTCAATAAATCATGTATTGCTCAAATGAATAAATGAAACCTTATTTCAATCAATAAATCAGGCTTCCTTTAGTTGAATGAATGAATTCTTATTTCAATCAATAAATCATGTATTGCTCAAATGAATAAATGAGACCTAATTTCTATCAATAAATCAGGTTTCCTTTAGTTGAATGAATGAATTCTTATTTCAGTCAATAAATCATGTATTGCTCAAATAAATGAATGAAACCTAATTTCAATCAATAATTCAAGTACTGCTTAAATGAATGAATGAAACTTAATTTCAATAAATAAATCAAGTATCGCTCAAATAAACAAATGGAATTTAATCTCAATGAAATTTTATAGATTTATTAAATTACTTAAATTTTTGAAAATGATTACACAAATTAATGCACTATCTTGTTTTAATATAATTATTTTTTTATATATTAATATCTACTTATATATTTTGTTATGCGTGTAATTGTGTACACACATGTTTATAAAAAGTTGAAAATTTTTTTTTAATATAGAATATAAATACTTAAAATAATAAAATAATTGGATATAATTGTTTATTAAAAAAATAAAGTATAATTAAATAATATTTTATCTTAAAGTCTTTTTTATAGCTTATTATACTTATTTAAAATATATTGTGGAAGTATTACACTAAATCAACAATTCTAAGTAAATAAATGAAAAGAAAAAATTTTTTAATTATTGAAATGACTACACACATACATACTCACACACATAGTTACATAAATATATTTATTATATATGGAAATAAATAATGAAAAATTTACATGAAAAAATAAGTGAACAATAGGAAAACAATATATATAAATTAAATCAAATTATCATTGTATGGTAAGTAAGAAAGAAGTGGATGAAATGTGGAAGCTTCAAAAAAAATCAAGAATGAATATATCGCTTCCAGAAGAAATAGCAGATTGGTTAGATGATAATGCATCAGCTAATTGGAAGCTTGATAAAGGAGCTAGATCTAAAGAAGTTACTAAAATACTTCTTGAAGCTAAAAGGAAAAGTGAAGAATTAATATAATCCCTCACAATTTTTAAAAACATCATTATGATAAAATCCATACATAATAAAGTATCAATTTTTATAATTAGAAATTATTTATCAATTAATTGAGTATAAAGATAAATAAATTTTTAAATAATCCTTTTTTCAAAATTTTTAAAGACATTCTCTGAAATAGAAGTTAATGTTTTTTTTTTTTTTTTTAAGTTAGGACTTAGCATAAATTATGCCTATATAAACTATTTCCATCCACAAAAAAAAGTTTTTAATGTTTATTTCATTCACGAAATATACAATTATATGTAAAATTATAATTTAAAATAAGTATAATAATTAATTATTTTATCTAAAAAGTATTAAATTAAAAATTAGCTTAAATCAAGAAGTTAAAGCATAAACAACAGCTAATATAACAGTTACAAAACCAAACTCCCAATATCCAAAAATAGCAAATATGTAAGAAATTACGAACACTAAAATAAATATGGTAATCAATTTAGCTTTATTGTTTAAAAATAGGTTAACAATTGTCCTAAAGAATTCTGAAGGAACATAATATGCATAAAGACCATTAGCTAATTCAAAGATTGCAAGAGAAAGATCACTATGTATTCTAATTTCATCAACCAATTGTGCTTTTTCACCTGCTTCTCTTCTGCTTTTTCCAATTCCTGCACGTATTTGAGCTCCATTATTAAGAATATACCAAGTAGTATCAAGAGCTGCACGGATAGCTAAGTCTTTACTTGGAAACTTAGCTATTAAATCATCCCCACCTTCACGATAACCTTCAATATTGCCATTACATTCAGTTTCAATAAAGTTTTTAACATCATTCATCAATTCAACTAATTTATTTCTTCCATGTTCATTGATAAATTTAGTTGAATCTATAATATCAATGAAAAGATAATTTTGATATTCAGAATGATTAGTTTCAGCTATTGTAAAGCTGGAATCTAAAACAAGAGCGTATTCACCACCTAATTTAGAAAACCCTACACCTGCTACATTACCTACTTCTTTATTTAGAACAATTGAACGTTCAATAGCTGCTGCTCCTGTCATTCCAACAGCTCCTCGAACATTTATTCCTTTATCCAGACCTAATCCCAGTAATTTAATAGCTACTCGAATAGCTTCATTTTTTGAAGGAAATCTTGAAACAATTTCACTTGGACTTCTCTCAATAATTTCTCCTCTTTGACTTTCTATTAAATCTGAAAATTGATTAATCATATAGCGTGAATTAAAAAGTTCAACATAAAGATAGCGATCACTACCTACTATAATATTACTTACAAGAGCATATTCTTCAATTTTGTTATCTGCTGGTTTTAACTCATAAAAATGATGATTTTTAGGAATATTTTCTTCACCAACATCTCTTAATAAATTGTAAAAAATACTATTAATTGATATTTCTGCTTTTTCAATTTCCAAAAGCATTGTTTGAGTATAATTAAACATCTCAACATATTCATTTTCCAAAGGAGTAGTTGGATTATATTTTGTCCCAATACTTATAACCTTATATTTTGTTAAAAGTTTGAAAACAAATCGTGCAAATTTATGATTAGCCACCAATATTTCCTCCTTTATCAGGTTTGTTCAGATATATCTCAAATTCCCCAGGTTTTTCTAATAATACATCAGGTTTAACCGAAACAATGGGGAATTTCCATGATCCTATTCTACCCGCAATTGTACTAGCTATATTCCTAGAATTCATTTTAACAAAAGATTCATCATGACTATTAACTCTAATCTCAATATTATATGGTGATTCATTTTCAATTTCATCAGAATAAAGAATATTTAACTCAAATCTTTCAGGTATCATATACAAATCATTTCTAACAGCTATTAATGGATTTTTTTCTAACCTAAGTCTATCTCCAATAGTAACAGATATATTTCCTGCATTTTTAACTGCCTCTTTATAATTTTTAGGATTAACCAAAACAAATATAACATAAGGGGCGGAAGTTTCAAGATTTTCAACCATATCCACTATCTTATCAAACATAGGCAATTTAGAAAATATTCCCTCAATTTTATCTCCTAAACCATCATGAGCTGATTTATCCATTCTTATAAGGGATTCTTTAGCTATATTTAATGGACTAAAATCAATTCCTTCTTTCTTAGAATAGGTTTCAAATCTTTTTTGTTCAAATGCTAATAAAGCACTATTACATATATTTTGCATGATGTTTTTAACTTTTTTTGGTTTTTGAGATTTACCAATAATTATTTCATCATTTTTAAAGAAGTAAGGAAGCCTTTTACTATTAATATCTTTAAATTCATCAGAAAATTCTCTAAAATAATCATTAGAAAGTATTTTAGCATTTTCTTCTTCAGCTATATTAAGTATAAAATGATCTGCATCAGTTCCTGAAGGAACTTCTTCTATAGCTTCTTCATCTAACAATATCTTAAATCTTTTTTTATCATCAATTTCGTGTTTTAATGATGCATCAGCTATTATAACAAACTCATTTCCGCCTTTTTCTAAAACATTCACTGCGGAAAGAATATTATTTAACTTAGGTTTGGAATTTTCTTCTAACTGAAAATATGCTAAATTAGATGCATCTATGACAACCTTCAAAGTATCACCAAATAATATAAAAAATTCAACAACTTGATTAGACTAATATACTATTAATTCCTTAAATAAAAATTAAGCTCTCACTATTGATTTATCAATAATTTTAATATAACTATATATTATTAATATTAAATTTGTTATACCTGTATTTAAGTTTTATTCTAAAAAAAACTATAATATTAAATAATAAAACAATATCATGATTATCAGAGAAGAATTAAAAAGAAAACTCTCTAAAATTATGAACTAAGATATAAAATCATCTCAAATAATAAATTTAAAGATAATATATATTGAAATAATGAACTAAGATATTAATTTCTTTATAATCATTAGTTTAAAGATAATATATATTGAAATAATGAACTAAGATATTTATCTCTTTATAAGGATTAGTTTATAGATAATATTTTTTTGAAATAATGAACTAAGATATTTATCTCTTTATAATGATTAATTTATTGATAATATTTTTTTTGAAATAATGAACTAAGATATAAAATCATATTAAATAATCCACTCAGAAAAATAACGAAAAAGTTATAGATATTTCCAAAATAAAAGTTTAACAATATTGAAATTTTTATCTATTAAATTTCCCTAAAGATAGTTTATTACCATTTACTTGATTCAAAAGAATATCAATATAGCTATCTGTTATTTCATAAGTGTTATAAGAATTAACGTCATTTCCACGTAGTTTTATTGAAGAAGTCGAACCTGCATTTACAAACAAAGTATTTTCCATTTTCCACAGATGATGGGCATGTTTATGTCCACACATCACAATATCCACATTATTTTCAATTAAAGATTGTAAAATATCTCCAGCATCAGATAAAACATTTCTTTCACGTCCTGTTTTAGGAACAGAAATAACATGATGATGCATAGCTACTATAGAAAATCTTGAATCAATAAAACATTTATTAAGTTCATTTTCCATCCATAATTGTTGTGGTCTACCTATATGTCCCTTATCAACATCAGGATCACTACTATCCAAACCAATAACAGTTAAATCATCATCTTTAGTTAAAACCCAGCTAAGGTCTCCAATAAGATCTTCAAAAACTTCATAACCAACATTTCTAGCATCATGATTTCCAGGAACAGGAAATAAAGGAGATTTAAACATACTAAGATATTCTGTAGCTTTACAAAATTCTTCGTAATAGCCATTATTTGTTAAATCTCCTGTTAAAATTATCATGTCAGGGTTTAATTCATTTATTTGATTTACTATTTCTTTGAAAACACCTTCATTAAAAGTAGCATTACTAATGTGTAAATCGGAAATATGAGCTATAATTGTCATTAAGTTCATTATCATTAAAATTTCAACAATATTATAAATTATTGATTTAATTTTAGAATTGCCTCTGCTAAATCACCATTAGTAGATATTAAAGCTTCTTCAGCTTCATTCTCACTTACATTAGCTTGGTTTGCAACCATTTCAATATCTTCATCTGGAATAACAAGTTCAGTTTCAATTTTTGCTTCAACAGCCTTTCCAGTTACTTGATAGGTCTCCTGTCCCATAACATTCATCAAATTAACATCAGCCTCAGAAATAATTAATTCTTTATCTTCAAACCGAATGATAACCTCTTTTACTCCAGGAAGGTCTTTCATGTCCATTCCCATTCTTTTCATTTGTCTTTCCATTTGTTTCATTTGTTTTGGATTCATTCCAGGTATCATAATAATCCTCAATTAATATTTCTAAATTATTACTAATTAACATTATATTTAATTATGTATAAATTTATTACTTAATAAAGTTTTTAATAAGAATCTCATGATATTTAAAAGAAGCGAAGTAAATTTTTTTTAAAAAAAAAAAAAAAATAAAAAATAAACAAAATTTTTTCTTAAATCTATAAATAATTAATAAATGAAAAAAAACTAATTTTAATGTTCATATAAATCTATAAAAATTAATATACTCTTATAAAAATCTATATAAATCTATATAAACTTGTTTGTATTTGTTTTATCTTTAAATAATTTATATAAATCTATATCAACATATTTAAATTTATTTTATATTATAATAATCTATATAAATCTATATAGACTTATTTATATTTATTTCATCTT
>WRMT01000038.1 GCA_009777005.1 Methanobrevibacter sp.
TTTCATATTTATGAATATTAACCCATTAATATTAAAAATGATTTAAAATAGTCATTTATATTTAGAATAAAAAGAAATAAAAGATTATTTGATGATAATAAAATATTTATTAAGCGAAAAATTTCTTCTCAAGCTATTATAAAAAAGGATAATTATTAATAATAAATGAAATAAAAATATTATATTAAAAATAATTGTGTAAGTGATAAATATGTTCAAGTATTTCGAAGCTCATTATATAGAATCTGAAACAACTATCATTTTAAAACTTAGTCCTAATGAAGAAATTAAGTTTTATCTTGAATCAGAAGAAGTAGAAAAAGGTAAAGAAGCAATAGCTAAATTAAAATTAATTAACAATGTTTTAGATGAAATAATAGCATGTGAAAAAAGAACTGAAATAGAAAATTTCATTATTGTACCAATATCATAAATAATATCTCATATAATAAAGGTTTGCCTTATATTTAGCTATTCTCAAGTTAAGAAAGATAGCTATTATCATGACCTGTTATCTAATGTTTTTTTTATCTTTATAAAATATATCTTTATTGAATGTTCATTATATTAATAAAATTAATATCCAACTATCTTAAGCTTGAAAGACTCAAGTATTTTTTCTTAAAATTCAGTATTTTTATTCTAATTTTTATATATTTATATGAATTAATTATTTGATTCAAATGGTCCTTAGCTAATCACATATTTTACTACTTTTAGAAGAGGTAAAAGGTTTTTTCCCAAGGGACTAAATGTCTTTCCTTTTTCAATGGACTAAAATTTTTATCATTATTTCACTCTACTTTGACTTCTTGGTGGTATATGATTAGTTCAATATTGCAATTTAGGGTATTAATAAAAAAATATAATTTTTGATAATTATAGGATTATTACCAAACTTCTTTCATTAAAATTAGTATTCCTATATAAATAAACAAGATTTTTAGGAAAATTATTTGGCAATGACCTATATGCTCTTCTTGTAAAATTCTTCAAATTGTCTTATAAATCAAGCACCTTAATAACTATTGAAAAGGTTCTAAAAGTAGATTTATCAAAATAATAATTTTTTCAATCAAAGTTAGTTATAATTTTCATTAAAATTTAAATAATAATTATAATTAGTGTTGTTTTTTTAAATAAAAGAAAAAAACTTCTTTTTTTTACTTTTTAAAAATAAAAATTATTGAAATAAAAAAATAGATAATGTGAAGCTATTGTGGGATTTTACCATTTGAACTTTTCACAAAATTTCTGGTAAGATTTCCATTGTTCCTTTGTGACTTATTGAAGTCCTGAGAATTGATGTATTTCAAATTTTAAAATCTTCACTAGATATACATAATAATACAATATTAATAATGTCTCTTAAATTGTTATACAAGTCTAATTTTTTTATTTAGTTTTAAAAATTTTAGCTTTTTTTTTCATGTTCAAATAATTTATCAAGTTGAGATAAATTTTATTATTTCATATTAATTTTATTATTTCCTGTTAATTTATTTATTTTGTGTTAATTTTTTTATTTCATACTTATTTTTCAATTTGAAGTGAAATTTGCTGTTTAATTTAAGCAATAATTTATATACTTCTTTGTTTTAATAGTTACATGTCTTTATTTATTTTTTTCATTGATTAATGGGAAAAATATATATTTTATTAAATTGAAAAATAAGGAGTGATTAAAATTAGTAATGATGAAGAAAATATTAATTTCCTAAACGACTACTTGTTTCCCAAAATTTTTGGTGAAAAAGGTTGTGAAGAAGAAACCTTATATCTGATTAACACATTGGCTGAAAAAAATTTTAAATCTTTGACTTATGTTCCTAATGAACTTAAAGGCAAGTATAAAATGAATAAAAAGTCAATTACTGATGTTCTTGTTAAGATTGATGATGATAATTATGTCAGTATTGAGGCTCAAATTGAAAAGCAGGATGATTTTCACAAAAGATGTCAGTTTTATTACTGTAAAATGACTCCTGCTTTTCTTTTAGAAGGTGATGACTATGAAAATTTGCCTTTGGTAGTGATGATAAATATTTTAAATTTTAACTTGCATAAAACAGGATACTATCGTAGTAAATTCGTACCATGGGATGAAATATGCAAAAAACTCACATTAGACGATATTCAAGAAACACATTTCATAGAACTACCTACATTAAGACGAGAACTAAAAAAACGTGAATTAGATTTAAACGATCCTAAAGTCAGATTAAACATACTTTTTAATAAAAAAACACCAAAAAAATTACTACAAAAGGTGATAAAAATGGATAAACATATCAATAAGATGTATGAAAAAGCACAACTAGCATTACAAAATCAAGAAGAATATTTAGCATACATTAGAGCTGAACAAGCAGAACTAGACAGAAAAGCTCAGATAAAATATGGAGAAAGGAAAGGAGAAAGGAATGGAGTTAAAAAAGGAAAAATTGAAGGAAAGATGGAAGTAGCTATCAAACTTAAAAAATTAGCTTATCCTATTAAAGAAATAGCTGAAGTCACTGGAATTTCTGTGGAAAAAATAAGAGAAATATGAATTGAATCGACTATATGAAGTTAATGGGGAGTTACTATTCTAATCTTTTAAAAAATTCCTAGAAACTTCACATGGTCCTTTTTAATGTATATTATTACTGAATGTTCGTTTTTATCTTAGATATAAACTTTTCTTTGATAAAATTTTTTTTGATATTTTATGAAAAAATTTATTATTTTTTTTTTAAAATTTTATTTGATAAATTTTAGCTTATAATTTAAATTTTATTTTATTTTTAGTTTTTTATTAAAATATAATAATAATTATTTTTTATTTTAATTTTTATCTTTTTTTTAAAGTTATTTTTCAAAAATATCATTCTAAAACCTAGATGTATACTTTCAAAACTAACCGCAAAGTATATATAGTAAGACTTGTATATAAGTGCTATAGTTAATGAGAGGGATTGCTTAAAACTTCTTGTATTAAATATTTTTATATTTTATTATATCGATTATTTTGCTTTCCATTTGCTTTATTAACTATTATTTATGCTGTGATTAATTAATATTATTATATTAAACATTTATTATATTAATTTCATAGTGAATTTTTTTATATTCAGATATAGACTATACAATTAATACAACTTATTTTTTTATTTAATGAGAGAAAAATATTAAAACAAGTAAAATTGTTTTCATCTGATCATTAAACTTATAATTCATACTCTATATCAGATTTAGAAACATTTCTAATGTTTATTTTTGTTAAATGAGAGATAATAAAAACAAGTAAATTGTTTTCATCTGATCATTTGTAACCCAAAAATTTTATTGTACTATGATATTTTACTATTATACTGATAATTTTATATTGTACAAATTATTTTTCTAAGTACTAATAAATAATTTTACTTTAGTACGAATAATTTTTTAAAGTACGAATAATTTTTCTAAGTACTAATATTTTAACTTTAAACGATTGATTAAAACTAGCTATTTCTAGCTGAATTTCACTGTTTAAAGCTGATTTCTGGGTTTAATATTTCACAAAAATCTTTTATTAATATTAATTTATTAAACTTATTATATTTGTAATAGTATAATTTTTTAATAGTATATTGTCCTTTTATAATATTTTTTTATTATTATATTAGACAATATATTATAGATATTATAGGGATTTTTTTTGATTATTATAAATAAGCATTTTTATTATGATATGGAGTTTTTTGGATTATCAAAAATAAGTATTATATGATTATTGTATAGGATTCTTAGTATTATATATTATCTTAAGGTGATAATAAGGGATTTTAGGATTTAAAGGTAATGGTTTAAAAAATTTAAATATTTTCCATTACTATGGGATGATTTAATCTGTATTTGTCTTTTAAACAATATGTACATATTAATATGTTTTTACACTATTACAGATTTTTTTTATAGATGTATATATAACATTGTGATATTTTTGTATTCTGGCAATTATCTCATTGTCTTTATTCATTTGTATTTTTTTTCTTTAAATGAGTATGTTTTTTTAAACTGATACAAGAATTTCGCTAAAAGTTTATTATAACATTGTTATATCTTTGTATTCTACTAATCGTATAAGGGTCTTTAATTATTGTTATGGTGATTTTCATCATTTGAATATGTTTAGGGAACTGTATACAGGAATTTTATCATATGCATTCCTTCTAAGATTTCTATGTTTGTGTTCTGGTAAATGAATAAAGATCTTTAATTAGCTTTCAATGATTTTATTTAATGTTTTAAAAAATAATTGAGGAATAATTGAGATTTCTTTATTGGTAAATGTTTTGATTAATGATAATAATTTTAATAAAAATTTTTTAAAAGGAGATTATTTTTATGAATAAAAGTTTTTTAATGGAATATGGAGGATTTCATGGTTTTAATAACCATAAAGGAGGTTTTGTATGAAAAGGGATAATAAGTTAAAAGTTAAGGTAGCCTTAGCTATAGCTATAGCTTTATTATTCTTTTCATGTTTACAATCAGCTGCTGCATGTGAAACATGTGATTCAAGTTCTAAATGCACTGAATGTTCTAACTGCTTAGACTGTACATGTGAATCATGCAATCTAATTGGATCTACTGGAAAAGAAAATTCACTTAGTATCTCTCAGATTTCCAATGACTCTACATTATCTTTAGGTGATGGAATTCATAGAGATTTTGTTAAAGTAAGTATTGATAAAGATATAACTATTAAAGGTAATGGGCTTAACGATTCTATTATTTATATTGATTCTGATGATGTTGCGTTTCATGTTTTAGGTGGGAATACTTTAAAGCTATATAATCTAACTATTATTTCTAACTTTATTTACTCTGATGATGAAATAGCTAATTATACTAGCTTGATTAATCTTTTTAATGGCTCAATTTCTGGGTCTGGTACTGTTGTTTTTGAAAACTGTAAATTTATAAATAATAAACAAACTGATGTTGTTGTAACTGTAAATGCCTCTTCGATTTATTCTTCAAATAGAGCTACTTTCACTGCATTTGTTACAGATTCTAATGGTAACAATGTTGATGGTGATGTGGCTTTCTATATTAATAATCAATTCTCTGGAAGAGTTGGTTTAGTTAATGGTGTCGCTACTTATGGTTTGAATGTTTTAAATGGTAATTATACTGTTCATGTATCTTATATTGGAAATGAAAATACTAATACTAATATTAATACTAATACTAATTTGAAAATTAGTCAAAATCAAATATCTTTTACTGTTGCTTCTTTAATACAGGCATTGAGTGTCTCTTTACCAACTACTGGAACTATATATTATGTAAGTCCAACTGGACTTGATACTAATACAGGTACTTTTGATGCTCCTAAACAAACTATTGGTGCTGCATATAGTGCAGGTAATTTAGCTGGTCAAAATGTTTTTTCCATTATTGTTCAACAAGGAACTTATTCTGGAACAGGTAATCAAGCACTCTCTATTGCTAGAAATGTAACTATTATTGGTAATGATACAAGTGGTACTGTAACTATAACTCCTGGAAGCAATATATTCGCAACTGTTAGTGCGGGTACTGCATCTGCTTGGAGAAATGTTAATTTTTATAATATGAACCTTACTGGTGGAACTGGAACTAGTTCTGGATATATAACTATCGGTTCATATTGTGTTGTCAATGTTGATTCTGTTGAATTTAAAAGTATTACCAGTGGAAAAACTATTCGTTCTACTGGTGGAAATGTTAATCTTACTGTAAATAATTCTCAATTTATAAATATTACTGGAAGTGGCTCTGGTATTACAATCGAGCTAACTGGTGGTTCAACTTCTGGTGCGGGTACTGGTCGTCTTGTTGTAAATAATTCTGTTTTTGTAAATGTAACTGGATCTGGTGTTGGTGCAATTATACGAAATTTAGCTAGTTATGGACCAATAGAAATTTATAATTCTAGCTTTACAAATGCTAAACAGAATACTGCTACTCATGGAGGTATTTTCTGTACTGGTGGTAACTATTTTGTTGTAGCAGATACAAATTTCACAAATGTTACTGGAGCAAATGATGGTGGAGTTTTATATTCTCATGCTGCAGATGTACATAATTTTACTAATGTAATATTTACTGATTGTACATCCTCTGGTAGAGGTGGTGCAATAACCACTTCAACAAGTACTATTCTTAATATTAAAAATTGTACTTTCAATAATAATGTTGCAGGTACTAATGGTGGTGCTATAGTTGCTAGTGGTGGTACTTTCAACATCATGGACTCTCGATTTAATAATAATGTTGCTGGGACTACTGGTGGTGCTATTGATACTAGTTCTACTGTAAATATCAATAATACTAATTTCACTAATAATAATGCTACTCAACGTGGTGGTGCTATTTCCACTTCTGGTGGAACAACTAATGTAAACAACTCTATTTTCAGAGCTAACTTTGTCAGTGGAAATGGTGCTTATGGTGGAGCTTTAGCTGCAACTACTGGTACAATAAATAACTATAATTCTGAATTTGTAAATAATTCTGCTCGTAATACTACAGATACTGCTTCTTATGGTGGTGCTGCAGGTGTTAATGGTGCTAATGCCGTAATAAATTTGATTAATTGTACTGTTCATGGTAATTGGGCAGTGTATGGTGGTGCTTTTGGTGCTGGTGCTTCAGGTGGTCGAATAAATGTTATAAATAATACAGCAATATACAATAACCATGCTTTACGTTATGGTGGTGTTGCTGGTCTTAGTTCTGCAGGTACAATAATAATTGAAAATAGTGTAATTTATAATAATTCTGCTGATGCCTATGGTGGTGCTTTTGGTGCTAATGGAGGTACTATTAATGTCACTAACTCTGAGATAAATAATAATAATGCAGGTGATTTTGGTGGTGCTGTTGGTGTTAATGGTACTGCTGGTGTTATTAATATCTTGGATTCATTTATGTTAGATAATATTGCTGTTAACTTTGGTGGTGCTGTTGGTGCTACTGGTGGTACTGTAAATGTTCGAAGTTCTACTTTAAAACGTAATCGTGCTAATGGAACTACAGGTTATGGAGGAGCAATTGGTCTTACAACTGGAAATATCAATGTGTATGACTCTAATTTCATAAATAATAGTGCTGTAACTTATGGTGGTGCTGTTGGTGTTCCAACTAGTGGTAATTTCTATGCCAACAATTCTAATTTCACTGATAATGTAGCTGGTACTTATGGTGGAGCTATTGGTTCTGCTGCTGGTGTTAATATAACTTATTGTATATTCACAAATAATCGTGCTGGTACTTTTGGTGGTGGAGTTGCAGCTATGGCTGGAACTACTGTAGCTAATTCCATTTTAAGTTGTCAGTTTGAGTATAATTATGCAGGTGATTTAGGTTATGGTGTTTATGCAGCTAATCGTTTAACAGCTAATTATAATAGGTTTTTCAATAATACTGATGCTGATGGTAATTTTAACCAGACAATTTGGACTAATACTGCTCAGAGTTCTAATGTAAATATAGATTATAATTGGTGGGGTGAAAATAATCACTTAGCTGTTGGTAATCTTCCAAATAATTATGTTGTAATTGATTTGGATACAGTAAATTATGGTCTTTATAATGGTAGTGCTCATTATACTTATACTATTCAGCTTAATACTACTGATTCGAACTTTAATGTTAGTCGTTTGCCACCATTCTTTGGTGAAGCTAGATTTACTGTCCCCTCATACAACACTTCTTTCAGTGCTCATTTAAATGGTACTATTGTTAGTGTTGCTTTTATAGCTGAGGCATATCATCAAGGTTATTTCAGAGTGGATAATGAGTATATAGACTTTAATGTAACTACAAACTCTAGTCCTACAGTTAATTTAACCGTTAACTTAGGTACTGCTTCTGGTAAGTATAAGGATAATGTTACCTTAACAGCTAATTATACTGATAATGGTGGTTTTGCTGTAGCTGGTTTAGTTGTTGATTTTTATGTAGCTGGTCAATATATTGGTACTAATACTACAACTGCAAATGGTATTGTTTACCATAGTTATACTGTAGCTAGTGCTGGTAATTTAAATTATACTGTAGAGTATAATGGTTCAAATAAAAATTATAATCCAGTTAATGGAAGTACAATACTTAATTTCCAAAGGTTGGATACCTATATTGTGGTAAATAATGTTGTTTATGGAAATAGTACTGTTCCTGTAAGGTTAAATGCTACTATTTATGATGAGTGGAATGAAACTGTTGGAAATCTTACTTTAGATTTCTATGGTATTAGTGGAGGATATTATACCTATGCTGTAAGTGATTCTTCTGGTGAAGCTTTAGCTTATTATGCATTTCCAGTAACTGGAAATTATACTTGGTATGCTGTATTTGAAGGAAATGGTAACTATACATCAAGCAATTCTTCAACCACTAGTATAGGTAAAGCTGAAATTTCTCCAATTGTAAATTTAACTATTAATAACTATAGTAATGTTACAAGTGCAGTGAATTTTGGAGACTATGTAACTTATACTATTACTGTAACAAATCATGGTCCTGATATAGCTACAAATGTTTTAGTTCTAGATAGTTTAAATTCTAGTCTAATTCTACAAAGTGTTACAGCTACATTCGGAACTTTTAATAATATAACTGGTCTTTGGTCTATAGCTAATATTTCTGTAAACTCTACTGTGACTTTGACTATTGTTGTTCGTGTTAATGGTACTGGAAATATTTCTAATCTTGCAAATATTACCAGTGTGGACCAGCCAAATCTTGGTGTTTACTCTAGCAGTGCTTTAATTTCAGTTTCTAATGCTGTTAATTTAAGTATTGTTAAGTCTTCTAATACTACTAATGCAGGTTATGGTGATTTAGTCACTTATATTATTAATGTGACAAATTATGGTCCTAATATAGCTAATGATGTTTTTGTAGTTGATGAACTTGATTATCGTCTTGTTTTTATAAATTCTAGTACAACTATTGGTACTTATAATAATGTAACAGGTCTTTGGTCTATTCCATCTTTAGCTATTGGTGAAAGTGGGATTTTAACCATGGTTGTTCGTATTAATGGTACTGGAAATATTTCTAATCTTGCAAATATTACTAATGTAACTGAATTTGACTTAGGAAATGGAACAAATACTAGTAACATTGATGTTACAGTTCCTTCTACAGTGAATTTAACAATTTCTAAAACTAGTAATGTTACTGGTACTGTAGCTGTTGGAGATCTTGTTACTTATACTATTACTGTGACAAATCATGGTCCTGATAATGCAACTGGTGTTAATGTAACTGATAAACTTGTTTCAAGCCTTTTACTACTTAATGCTGCAGCTAATATTGGTACTTATGATAGTAATGCTGGTGTTTGGACTATTGGGAACCTTGCATTTGGTGAAACTGCTAGACTTTACATTAATGTAAGTATTATTGGTACAGGTAATATTGTTAATACTGCTAGTGTTAGTGTAAATGAGGTTAATCTTGGAAATAATAGTACTAGTGGTGTTACTTTAACTGTTCCAAGTACTGTTAATTTAACTATTTCTAAAACTAGTAATGCTTCAGCTAATGTTGGTTTTGGAGATGAGATAACTTATACTATCGCAGTTGGAAATTTAGGTCCTGATAATGCTACTGGTGTTGTGGTTTCTGATGTTTTAGATCCTCGCTTGGTATTTGTGAATGCAAATGCTGTTAATGGAAATTATTCAATTAATGGTAATTTACTTACTTGGAACATAGATAACCTTAATATTGGTTCCATTGCTACTTTGAATATTACAGTTCGTATTAATGGAACTGGTAATATTGTAAATATAGCTAATGTTATTGTTAATCAGGAAAATATTGGGGATAATAATACAAATGGAAGTTCTAATGGCACTAACTTTACTGTTGCCAGCACTGTGAATTTGACTATTGTTAAATCTAGTAATGCTTCCTCTAATGCCAATTATCTTGATTTAGTTACCTATACTATTAATGTAACAAATCATGGTCCTGATAATGCAACTGGTCTTTTCATCTTTGATGAACTTGATGATCGCCTTGTACTCTTAAGTGCTAGTGCAAATATTGGTACTTATAATAATATCAGCTCCCTTTGGACAATTGAAAATCTCATATCTGGTGAAAGTGCTATTTTAACCATGGTTGTTCGTATTAATGGCACTGGAAATATTGCAAATATTGCAAATATTGCAACTTTAGATGAAGTTAACCTTGGTAACAACAGTACTAATAGTAGTGTAAATATTACTGTTCCTTCTACAGTTAATTTGACTGTGTCTAAAACTAGTAATGTTACTGGTATTGTAGCTGTTGGAGATCTTGTTACTTATACTGTTACTGTGACAAATCATGGTCCTGATAATGCAACTGGTGTTAATGTAACTGATAAACTTGTTTCATCTCTTTTACTAGTAAATGCTGCTACAACTATTGGTAATTATAATAATAATACTGGTGTTTGGACTATTGGAAACCTTGCCTTTGGTGAAACAGCTACAATGTACATTAATGTAAGTATTATTGGTACAGGTAATATTGTTAATACTGCAAGTGTTAGTGTAAATGAGGTTAATATTGGAAATAGTAGTACTAATAGCACTGTTACTTTAACCGTTCCAAGTAGTGTAAATATCACTATTTCTAAAATAAGTAATGCTTCAGCTAATGTTTTATATAATGATATGATTAGCTATACTATTACTGTACATAATTATGGTCCTGATAATGCAACAGGTGTTTATGTAATTGATGAAATTGATTATCGTCTTGCTTATTTAAGTCACATTGCATCTTCTGGAAATTATACTGTAGCTAATGGAGTGTGGATAATAGAAAACCTTAATGTTGGTTCAAGTGCGACTTTAACCATTAATGTTCGTATTAATGGTACTGGTAATATTGTAAATATAGCTAATATCACTGTTAATCAGGATAATATTGGTGAAAATACTACTGATGGAAATTCTAATGGAACTAATTTCACAGTTCCTAGTACCGTGAATTTAACTATTGTTAAATCTACTAATGGATCTACTAATGCTAGCTATGGTGATATAGTTACATACACTATCAATGTGACTAATCATGGTCCTGATAATGCAACTGGTGTTTTTGTAATTGATGAAATTGATTATCGCCTAGCAGTTTTAGATGTAATTGTTAATATAGGTTCTTACAATACTCTCACTGGTTTGTGGGATATTGGAACTATTTCTGCTAGTGAAAGTGCAATTTTAATTATAACTGTTCGTATTAATGGTACTGGTAATATTGCCAATGTAGCTAATCTCACTGCATTTAATGAAGATGTAAATCTTAATGAGACTAATAGTAGTACTGTTGATATTACTGTTCCTAAAACTGTGAATTTAACTATTTCAAAAACTAGTAATGTTACTGGAATGGATGTTGGTGTAGGTGATTTAGTTACATATATTATTAATGTGACTAATCTCGGTCCTGATAATGCAACTGGTGTTAATGTAACTGATATACTTAGTAACCGTCTTTTATTCCTGGGTTCTAGTTCAAATATTGGTAGCTATAATAATAACACTGGTTTGTGGACTATAGGAAATCTTAATCTTGGTGAAACAGCTACACTATATATTAATGTAAGTGTAATTGGTACAGGTAATATTGTAAATATTGCTAACTTAAGTGTAAATGAGGTTAATTTAGGTAATGACAGTACTAATAGTAGTACAAGTTTCTCTATTAACTCTACTGTGAACTTGACTATTAGTAAATCTAGTAATGCTTCTTTAACTGTTAGCTATAATGATATAATTGTTTATACTATTGTTGTTAAAAACAATGGTCCTGATAATGCTACTGGTGTTCTTGTTATTGATGAACTTGACCATCGTCTAGCATATATTAGTCATAGTCCATCTTTAGGTACTTATAATGTAGTTAATGGTCAATGGATAATTGGAGATCTTAATGCAGGTTCTACTGCTACTTTAACCATTACTGTCCGTGTAAATGGCACTGGTAATATAGTAAATATAGCTAATCTTAGTGTTGATCAAAATAATATTGGTGAAAATGGTACTGATGGAAGTTCCAATAGTACTAACTTTACTATTGCAAGTACTGTGAATTTGACTATAGTTAAAACTAGTAATGCTTCTGTTAATGCTAGCTATGGTGATATAGTTACATACACTATTAATGTGACTAACTTCGGTCCGGATAATGCAACTGGTGTTTTTGTTAGGGATGAACTTGATAGTCGCCTTATATTATTAGCTGCTAGCTGGAATATGGGCAATTATAATAATCTCACTGGTGTTTGGAATATTCCAACCATAGTTGCTGGTGAAAGTGCAATTTTAACTCTTACAGTTCGCCTTAATGGTACTGGTCATATTGTTAATATAGCTAATATCACTGCTTTTGCTGAAGAAGTCAATCTTAATGAAACTAATACTAGTACTGTTGATATTACTGTTCCTCTAACTGCTAATGTTACTGTAACTAAATTTAGTAATATTACTGGTAATGTTACTGTAGGAACTACTGTTCTTTACACTATACGTGTAACTAATAATGGTCCTGATAATGCAACTGGGGTTATTGTAACTGACGTGCTTGATTCTAGACTCAGCTTTATTAGTGCTTCTTCATCATCTTATAATCCTGTTACTGGACTTTGGTCCATAGGAAACTTAAATGTTGGTGAAACTCTTGAGTTAAATATTACAGTATCTGTTAGTGGAACTGGTGAAATTGTCAATGTAGCTAATGTATCTATTAATGAAGTTAACATTGGAAACAATAGTACAAACGGTAACAACTCTACAGTAAATGTTCCTGCAAGTGTTAATATAAGCATCAGCAAAAATAGTAATGTTACAACAGCAATTGTCGGAGATTTCCTTAGCTATACTATCATGGTAGTAAATAATGGTCCTGATAATGCAACTGGTCTTGTAATTATTGATGTCCTTGATAGTCGCCTTACTTATCTCAGTGCTTCTCTATCTTCTTATAACGTAGCTAATGGTCATTGGACTATTGGAAACCTAGCTATTAATCAAAGTATGACTTTAACTATTAATGTTAGAGTTAATGGTACTGGGAATATACCTAATGTTGCACTTGTTACAGTTAATCAGGAGAATATTGGTAGTGAAAATGCTAGTAGTATTCCTTTAGGAGCAGATCATATTCCAACATTTATTTCTGTAGAAAATATTACTCAGAATGCTACTATGCCATTTACTATTAATGGTAATCTAACTAGTGCAAATGGCTGGACTGTTAACGGATTTGTAAATATAACCATAAATGGTACAGTTTATTATGTTCAAGTTACTAATGGAAAATTCTCTCTAACTCTTAACTATGATGTGTATGGTTTATATGATAATTTAATTGTAGAATACTTTGGAGATGCAGCTTTTGCACCTTCCAACACAAATGGATGGTTAAATATTTTACCTTTAGCTACTACCACTACTGTAGATACAGCTACTGCTCTTATATTCAATTATCCAACAAATATCACAGGACATCTCCTAGATCAATTTGCTAGACCTGTTGTTGGCGGAACAATAACTTTCATAGTTGATGGAATAATTGTAGGAGCTAATATTACTAATGCTCAGGGTATAGCTATTTATAGCTTTACTCCAGGACCTAATCCTGCAACTTATATTATTGAAGCGGTTTATGGTGGTAATAGTACTTACTTAGGATCTAATGATGTTATTTCTTTACAATCTAGAGATATGGGAACTCAAATTATAATTCCTGAGATTACTACTAAGCCATATCGTAACAGTGAAATTCCAATTACTCTTCTTAATGAATTTGGTACTCCAATACCTGGTGAAATTATTAGGGTAATTATTGATGGTGTTGAACATAATCTCACTACAAATGTTAATGGAATAGCTTATCTCTATCATAGTCCTGTAGATGCTAATCCTCTTAGTATTGAAGCGGAATTTATTGGAAATCCATTATTAAGGCGTAGTGAAGAAATTGGTATTTTAAATGTTGAAAAACTTCTAACAACAATTGCTTTAGAAAATATTGTTGTAACAACTATTGATGAGACTTCATTTACTGCAACACTAAAAGATGAAGATGGAGCTCTTTTAGCTAATGTTGAAGTAGATATTTACATTGATGGTGAGTATCTTGGTTCTTTTGAAACTGATTCCTATGGTAGAATCTATGTTACTGGTGAACCATTAGCTAAAGGTTCTTATACTATTACAGCAGCTTTTCCAGGTTTAGGTAATGTATGGGCAGAAACTTCTTCTGAAAGTTCTTTAACTGTTCGTCCTCTTAAAACCACTGTAACTGTTTCAACCATTCAAAATCCAAATGAAACCTCTACTTTCATTGCAAAACTTTACGATGAGTTTAATAAGCCTTTAGCTAATAAGATAGTCCTATTCTTCCTTGATGGTGTTTTCATTGGATTGGCTGAAACTGATTCTAATGGTGTTGCTAGATTGAATTATTCCTTTACTCCTGAAGGTAGTATTGTTGCCGAGTTCCTTGGTGATAGTATTTACCGTGAGTCTCTTGATAATCGTCCTTTCGATGCTTTACTATTAAACAATAAAACAAATACTAATACAAATACTAGTACTAAAACTAATTCTACAATTGGTAAAAATACTAGTAATGATAAAAACTCTACAACTAATGGTATTGGTTTTGATTCTATTGTTGAAAGTGAAACAAAAGATATAAGTGATATAGCTAGTGACAAGGGTAATAATAAGTCTATTCCATCTTTAACTATGTTAAAATCTGGTAATCCAATAGCTATGGTATTAATATGCTTATTAGCTATTTTATTAATTGGATTTAGACGCAAAAGGAAAAATTAGTATTTTTTTATAGGATTTTTATTTTTAAATCCTTTTTTTATTTTTTTTTAAACTTATTTTTTTCAATTAGTTAATAATATTCAATTTTGAAAATTTTTTTTAAACTTATTTTTATATGATTGGAAAAAATGTTTTTATAAATGATTTTTTTTTAATTTTTTTTTATCTTTTTTTACTAATTTAAGTCTTTATAATCATTTATTATTTGATTTATAT
>WRMT01000039.1 GCA_009777005.1 Methanobrevibacter sp.
TATTTTAGTATATATATTTTATTAGTTATTATATTTAACTATCAATAATTTATAATAATAATTAAAACTTAGAGTATCATGTTAATTAAAACTTTTATTTATAGTTTTCTTAAATTGGAGTTGTGAATTTTCATATTATTCCAATTTTTCTGTTTTCTCAATGCCCTCAAACACTAACTATTATCACTATTTTCATCAAAAAGTATATTCAAAAAAGAAATTTATGATTAATAAAAATTTAAAAAAAAATATTCATATCGATTAGGAGTTACGAATATGAATGACCAGAATCTAAATAAAAATAGATGTTTTTTTATAAAAAATTCAAATATTAATTAGAATTAATATTTTTAAAGCTATTACATGGAGAATTTACAGGGTCTAGTAAAAGTTTATGTTTTCCAATGGAAGTTATGAATTAGGATTAAACTAATGCTTTTTTAAGCAAAAATTGAGCGTGATTGATACTATTATCAGTTATAGCTATTGATAAAATTTTTTAAAAAATATTAGTATGGAAAATGTGAAGGATTTTCATTCAATTCATGTATTTTTTCTAAAATAAAAACAGCTTCTTTTTTGATAAAATCAATATTATTGTTTCTAAGACGTTTATCATAATCAGCATTCACTCTTAAATTTTTAAGACGTGCCAAAGGAGGATAAATAATTTGTTCCTCATCAAATAAGGACCTTTCAAAACGTTTCAGAACTCTCGAATGAATATTATCTCCTTTTATAAATTCTAATTCTTTCAATGTTTCGGTTAAATATTGTCTGGAAGTTCCAAAAGCAGCATAATAATATCTGCTTATAGCTGATCTTATAAAAGATTCTTCATCATGCTGACATAAATTATCAGCAACATCAATTAATTGTTCCCATTCAAAAATAGTCATAAAGATTCCACATTAACAAGGAATTTTCCTTTAATGTTATCAGTTGTTAGCTTATGTGCATATTCATCAATTTTATGCAAATTATTCAAAATATTGTTAGTAGAATTTTCATTAAAATCAATTTGTATGTATATGACTAGTTGATTCATACAGCCTTCAGGATCATGAACATATTCTAAAACTAATTCTTCATTTGGAAAATATTGTCGGATAATTGGTTCAATTTCCCTTAATAATACTATAAAATCATCATTCTTATAAATAAAATCATGGATTGGTTTAAGATGCCTAATAGTGAAATAGTCCAGTACAACATTATAAAATTGATATACATATGAATCAATGTAATCGAATGTGAGTTTCTCCATAGAATCATCAGATTGATATTTTTCAATCTTTTCCAAAGCTTTTCTCACTTCAAAATCCCCAGCTAAAGCACTCATAGAAACACCTTATTTTAATTCATTCATAACTTTATATATTTGAAACACCTTATTTTAATTCATTCATAACTTTATATATTTTATTAATGTGTTTTTCATTTTTAGCTTCTATTATAACATCACTTTTTCTATTTTTAGTATCAATCATCTGAACTAAAATAATCAAGTTGGATGGTTTAAGTTCATCAACATTAAAACCAATAATAGCTGTTTTAATATCATCAAACTCTTCATTCATTCTTTTAATGAAGCTTTCTTTGAAAATATCATTTAAATTAGAATCATGAAGCTTAATTTCATTAATTTCGATATTTTCATCTTTTCTCATTTCATCAGACATAAAAAAACCTCACTTAACAATGATGCTATATGAAAAAATAGATATTAATTTTTGTGTATACATGAGTATAATTATATACCTCATAAATATATTTAAAAATTTTGACTTACCTTTGGTAACTAAAAAAAATCAATCTATAATCTCTCCTAAAAAGTCTTTTAAAAATATTATGTATTCAAATTAAAGGAAATATTTCCAAAACAGATACTAAAATTCTTCATGATGATGGAAAAGGAGAAAAAACACTATAATGCTCATAAATAATCATAAATATGAAAAAATATTATGTAAAGCTACAAAGAGTTGAAACAAGTGATTTTTTACAAAAGATTAAATATACACGTGTGAAAGAGCAATAGAATATGATAAAAGGAATAAATTACAAGGACAAAAAAAGGAGTAGATGTGGATGTGTACATATATCTTTTAAATTCAGGAAAATACCCTTATATCTTCTATTTATGAAATAAGGATACTTATATCAATGAAATATTAATATATAAAATAGATATATCTTTCACTGAAAAAAAATTGAAAATTGAATTTTTCAACATTGTTAAATCGAAGATTTTGTAAAGTTCAGAAAAAATTAATATATGAATATGATGGATATTGTAACACATAAGAGAATTAAGATAAGAAAAGATTAAAAAACAAGTTAATTTTGGATTTTGATAATTTCACAGAAATTAATATTTTTAAAATTCCATAGGAGCTGTTGGTTTTATGAAAGTTAGAACAAGGGATTTTATTTACACAACAGATGATTTATTTTTCGCTTCAACAAATTATATACACCCTAAAGATAGATTTATTTCATTTTTAAGATATATTCCTGATTCTGAGGGAGATAGAGAAAAAAATGGAAAAACTTATTCAAAAGTTACATCAAAAGAGGCTTATGATTTTTTAAGAAAAAATTATCCAGAATATTTATATTTTTGTGATATTACTCAAACTGAAATGATGGGTGTTCCATATGAGAAAGTAAAAGAAATTATAAAACCAGAAAATCGATTGAAAGAAATTAAAAATTCCTATGAAAAGGGAAAAAATAAGGATAATAAGAAATCAAATCCTTTAATTAGAAGACTTTTAGATTTAGCTGATTTTTTTCACTATAAAGCAGGTATTCCTTTTGAAAATTTAGGAATATCTGGTTCAATACTTCCAAATCTCCAAAAAGAAGCTGTTTCTGACATTGATTTTGTAGTATACGGCTTAAAAAACCATAGAAAAGCTATGGAAATTTTTAAAAATTTCAAGGACAAAGAAGTTGAAATTCACCAAATAAGTAAAAAAATTACTCTTAATAGAATTCAGGATAGCTATTGGGAGAGAATATACAAAAAAAGAATGAAAGATTTAAGTCTTTCCAAAGAAGAATTTTGCTGGTATGAAGATAGGAAAAATAATAGAGGTTTGATTGAAGGAGTACTCTTTGATATATTAGCTACACGGAATTGGGATGAAACCTCTGGAGAGTGGGGAGATACTAAATATTGTCCTAAGGGTTCATCAACAATACAAGCTAATGTAGAAAGTTCAATAGCTTCATTTGACAATCCAGCAATCTATACACTTAAAAACATTAAAATAATTGATGGTTTGGATGTAGATATAAAAGAACTTGTATCATTTACTCACACTTACGCTGGGCAAGCTATTGAAGAAGAAGAAATAATAGCTAAAGGGAAACTTGAAAAAGTTTTAAAAGACAATGGAGAAAGTAGCTATAGATTAGTTGTTGGAACAACAAGAGAGTCTATTGATGAGTTTATAAAACTCAAAAATAATCCTTTACCTAGTTTGAATTAAAATTAAATAGTGTATGGAAAAATCCAATAAATCACAATTCAATAAAATAAAAATAAACATTCACAAAAAATCCAATAAATCATGATTTAATATATAATATAATACTATAGTTTAAATATAATAATAAAGTATATGAATTATATATAATCAAGATTTTTTTAAACTTTTTAATTGAATTTCAAAAAAATTTAAAAAATATTTATATATTCTTCAAAAATAGTTTAATGATTAAAAAAAAATTTAATAATTAAAAATATAATATTTACTGAATTGTTAAAAATATAATATTTATTGAATTAATTAATATCAATTATAAAAAAAGTCCTAATAGTTTATAACTTTGAGGAAATTTAGTGATTATAATTTAAATTACATACTTAGTTTTTTGTATTTTTAGAGGAGATTTAATGGATAAAAACGAAGTAAACATCGGTCTTATTGGTTTTGGAACAATAGGAGCAGGAGTAGTAGAAATATTTAATAAAAATCAGGACTTACTTTCACAAAAAGTTGGAAAACAAGTTAATTTAAAAAAAGTAGCTGATTTAGATATAACAACAGATCGTGGAGTTAAAATAGATTCTGAACTATTAACTACTGATGTTAATGATGTTCTAGAAGACGAAGATATTGATATAGTAATAGAACTTATTGGTGGTTATGAACCAGCAAAAACATTTATATTAAAAGCCATGGAAAATGGAAAACATGTTGTCTCAGCTAATAAAGCTTTAATAGCTAAGCACTGGGATGAATTAATAGATACTGCTAATAAAAATAATGTAAGGTTTAGTTTTGAAGCAAGTGTAGGTGGTGGTATTCCATTACTTCAACCACTTAATGAATCATTAGCTGCAAACAAATTTGAAGCTATTTATGGAATTATGAATGGAACAGCTAATTACATTTTAACTAAAATGAGTTCAAAAGGATCTAAATTTAAAGATATGTTAAAAATTGCTCAAGAAAAAGGTTATGCTGAAGCAGATCCTACTTTTGATATAGAAGGTCATGATACAGCACAAAAACTTATTATACTGACAAAACTTGGTTTTGGAGAATATATTCCTCAAGAAAATTTCTATGTTGAAGGTATAAGTCAAATAAGTCCTGAAGATATAGAATTTGCTTTAAAAGAATTAAACTATGTAATAAAGCTATTAGGCATAGCTAGAAAAACTCCTGATGGTTTTGAAATTAGAGTCCATCCAACTTTCATTCCTAAAACTCATTTATTAGCTTCAGTAAATGATGTTTACAATGCAGTATATGCAGTAGGTGATTTTGTTGGACCTGTAATGTTATATGGTCAAGGAGCTGGAAGAATGGCTACTGCAAGTGCTGTTGTAGGGGATTGTCTTGATATCTTTTTCAATGAGTCTAAGAAAATTAGCTATGGTCCAGTGGTATCACAAGTAGATAAAATCAAAGACATTGGAGATATAATATCAAAATATTATATTAGTTTAAATGTCCTTGACAAACCAGGAGTTCTTCAAACAATTACCAAAATATTAGATAAAAATGGAATAAGTATTGAATCAATAACACAAAAAACTAGCTTGGAAAATGAAGAAGCACCAATAATCATTGTAAGCCATAAAACAAAAGAAAATAATATTCAAGAAGCTATAGCTAAAGTTAATGACTTAGATGATGTTAAAGGTGAAATTAAGCTAATAAGAATATTAGAAGATTAAAATCTTCATTTACTTTTAGTATATTCATTAAAAATGTTTTATAATTTAATAAAATTTAAATAATAGGTATTATTATTTTTATTTATTTAAATTATAGTTCCAGAATAAAGGTTTTAAGTAATGATAATTTTAAAAATAATTATATTAATTTATTTTATTAATTAAAAGAATTAAAATTTATATTTTCTCAAGTAATAAAAATATTAACATTTATTTTAAAAATTAAAGAATCAACATTGATTTTTTTAAAAATAAATTAATATTATAATAAATCATTAATTAAAATTTTTATTTCAAGATCATGACTAAATTAATTTCAATGATTTAAATTGAATAAATAATCTACAAATATTTCCAATATTATTGAAAGGGTCAAAATCCTAGATTCAAATAATTTAGTACAATTTAAACACATTTTCATGTTTTGATATATGATTTTACTCATAGTTAAAAAAATATAACTATGTATAAAATTTAAAAATATGATTTTACTCATAGTTAAAAAAATATAACTATGTATAAAATTTAAAAATATGATTTTACTCATAGTTTAAGAATATAAGTATTTATTAAGCTTTAATATAATAAAAATCAGCAGAATAATGGCTTAAAAATGAAACTAAGTAAATACTCTTTAATGGGAATAATATCCATATTATTAGCTATATTAATCTTTTTTTCAAATTTAGATATTCTCATTAGACCATTTACTCAAATTTTTTTAATGGGTTCTTCAAAAGGTAAAGATATTTTATTTTTTGGAATCTTGGGTCTATTTTTAATACTCATCCAAATATTTGAATATGAATCTAATAATTCAATGACTAATAGCTATAAAGCTAAAAATGATATCATAACTAAAATTTTTTCTTTCAAAATAATAAACAAATTCTTGAATATATTTAAATTAGAAAATAAAACTTATCTTAAATTTTCAATTATCTTATTTTTAGCTGCAGGGATTTTTGGACTTGTACTCGAAATATATATGAGATTTTATTTAGGAATAGCTCCATTTACAATATTTGTAGCTATGAATCCCCAACCAAGCACTACAAGTATACTTCATTCTCATATCTTTAAATCAGCTATTGGAAGCATTATGACATATAGTCAAACAATAGTTCCTACAGGTATTAATACAGGAGATTCACTATCTTCCTATGCTCCAAAAATAGCTAATATTATAATTATTATATTACCTCTCCTATTTCTATCATTCCTCATGTCATTGAAAAAACGTTTAAGTCCAAGTAGCTTGATTTTAATATTTGCTGCAACTTGCGGGCTGATTGGACTTTTTGATGGAGGTTTTTTCTCTATACCTTACATAATAGGAATATATGGTATGTTGTTTGTTTATTTTGATGAAGAGTGGATGAATTATTCTTTAGGTAGAATATTTAAAAATAAATACATTGTTGATAACTCAAAAGATGCTGTAGCTATTTTAAAAAAAAGTAAGATTAAATCAAAAGTATTTATTGTGAGATTAATCCCTCATGTTTTTTTACTTTCAATAATACTTTTTGGGGTATTAATATCCATTATTGGAACAAATACAGAATATTATGAGCTTGATATAATGAATCCAACTGAAAACATTCATTTGGATAGTAGCTACTCCCTATTATCAACAGAAGAAAAAATAAATAAAACATCTATAGCTATTTCCTCAGAATATAATGAAATGGATTTATTAAATAGTCTAGCTAATTCACTAGAGAATAAATGTAGTAGTTTTTCACTAACTTGGAATTTCTTTTCATACTTTAAATAAAGCACTATACTTCAGTAAAATACTTTGAACTCAATCCAAATTATATTTTTCTAATTTAAATTTAATATAATTAAAATATATTCTAAAAAAACATATTTATTACTTTTTAAATACTTTTTATTAAAGTTTAAATTAACTTATTTTAATTAAAAATCTTTTTTTTAAATTTTCTAATAAATTTTTTTGATATCAATTTTGCTTTTTCTTAATAAAATTTAGATTAAAGAAAACCTCTAGTATTTATTTAGTTAGTAATAATATTAAAATAATTAGTAATAATTAACTAATGCACATAATTTTTAAAAAAATAAACTAGAGGTATTAAATGATTAGTATATCATCAATAAGGACATATATGTACTGTCCCTTAAAATTGTATCTTCAAACCGAAATGGATGAAGAAAAAAAAAGTGAACTTCTTTTAAACAAAACAATGAAAGAATTAAGAATAGATTTACAAGATTTGTTCCAGAGAAATTTAAGAAGATTAAAAAAAGACATGGAAATAGCTGAAATTGAAGAACATTTAAGTAAAAATATAGAAGAATATATAAAAAATTCAATGGCTATTTTAGAAAATAGTGATTTGGAATACGATATCAAAATAAATGAAGAAATTAAAGATGAATATCAACCAAAAAATGTGGAAATAGCTAATATCAGTACAATAGATAAATTAAATGATTTGGCATCTGAAATAAGAAATGAAACATATTTTAACATGAAAATATTAGCTTTAAAATCTCAAAAAGCAATGCAATTAAATGGAAAAGATGGAAATCAAATAGTCGAGCTATTTTTTCCAACATCTATGTATAGCTATTTAATAAAAGATCATCAGCTTGAAATTATAGGGAGTTGTGATAAAATTGAGATTGTTGAAGGGAAATATTTTCCTATAAATGTAAAGAATTCTAATCCTCCATTAAAAGGAGTTTGGGATAGTGATGCTATAGAATTAGTAGCTAATGCTCTCTTAATAGAACAAGAATTTGACACTGAAGTTTTTGTTGGGTTTATTGATTATTTGAAAATTGGTGATAGGCGTCCTGTTGTGATGGATGCTAACTTAAGAAAAGGATTGTTTAAAGTATTAAATGAAGTGAAAGATATTATAAATGAAAAAATAGCTCCAAATGTGAACATAAACATCCAAAAATGTAGTAAATGTGATTATAAAGAGATATGTTTTCTAAGTGATAATCCTAGCTAAAACTTTTTTCAAGCAATATCTTTAAAGACATCATGTGAAAAGCAATGAAGAATAGAAAAAGAAATTATTAATAGATAACAAGGATTAAATTGTTACTGGATTTTTTGTAATGGGAAAAATGATTTGGAGATAGTAAAAAAACTATCTTTTCAAATATTTTTTTCATATTTATTATTTATTAAATTTTTAAAATAATAATAACTTATTTAAAAAATCTTATTTATTAAATTCTTAAAAAAACAATAACTTATTTAAAAAATCTTATTTATTAAATTCTTAAAAAAACAATAACTTATTTAAAAAATATATGGTTTTTTATTGTTTATATTTATTAATAAAGAAAATAATTAATAATTCCAAAACTCATCTAAAATAAATAAATAAGAAAAAAATAAGTATGTTAAAGAATATAAGATATATACATATACAAAAAAATTAATGGTGAAACAATGGAAGATAATGAATTAATGAAAAAATGTGAGGCTTGTGAATTTAATCAAGATAATGATTTAATGACCAGTTGTAAAGCAGTACTAGCTAATTTAGATGAATGTAAAGATGAATTAGACTTAACAAACGAAGAAACTGAAACTTATCTTAAAATGGTTGAAAACTTAAAACCTCAAGATCTCTCTAAAGTATTAACATTAGCTCTTAAAATAAGAGAAAGTGGAAATATTAAAGATCCTGAGATAAAAAATGATGCTAGTAGATTAATTAGAGCCATTGAAATGAGTTAGTCTGAAAAAAATTGATTTTTTATATCTATTGAAATGAGTTAGTCTATGAAAATAAATATTGATTTAATATAGCTATTGAAATCAATCAATTTTAGAAAACAGAGAATTTTATAGATTTTAATAACCCTAGCCAATGTTAAATAATTCGTTGTTAGGTTATTATATCAAAATTTATTTTTTTTTAATTTATCAACCTTAAAAAGAGCTGTATCAGCTATTGCCATGACAGCCATAACTCCAGCTTGGATTGGATCAGTAATAACTAAATCAGCTATTTTTGTTATACTTCCTGGCATGTTAAGACTTATTACAATTAAATCATGTTCTGATTTAACATTAGCTACAGCTTTAGTGATTTCTCCTCCCATCAAAGAGCCAGCTAAAACTAAGGCACTTACTCTTGGAAGACGTGAAAGAGCTTTAACAGCTTCAGCTATTTCTTCTTCACCCACAAGAGGAATTGTATCCACACTTATTCTTTCCCCACGGATATTATGACGATCTGCTTCAGTGACAGCTCCCATAGCTACTTGAGATACCTGAGCTCCACCTCCAAATATGATGATCCTCTTTCCATAAATATCATTTAAGGAACCATGTTTTTCAATGCTTTCAACAGATTTTAAATTTTTTATGTCATTAATAAGATCATCAATTTTATCAATATTTTCTAATTCTAAATTTATAGATCCTAAGTTATTTTTACCTATGAAAAGATGAGTATAGCTAATATTTGCATCATAATAAGAGATTATTTTAGTTATTTCATCTAAAACTCCTTTTTTCTCAATAGTTTTAATTGTTATAGCAATATTCGACATTTAATCCCTCATTATAGATATGGAAGTAATGTTTTTAATCAATCATTATTTTAAAAATTAATGTATAATTTTTATTTATAATTTAATTAATAAAATTATAATATTATTCCTATTATAGTTCTCGAAGAAAAGTTAGAATAAATTATTTATAAAAAATATTTTATTTTCTAAAAATCTACTTAAATTATATTATACTCTTGGAAAAAAAGTTTGTAATTAATGATTTTAATAAATTTTATTTAATTTAAAAAAATATGATTTAAATATTGTTTAATTCAATTTATTTTATAATATAGTATTCGACAAAACTTTTGAAAATGTCAATCTCATTAATTTATCAAATTTTATTTAATAAAATATGATTTAAATGATTTTATACAAGTTTAAAATTATCATCATTTTTAAATCAAATGTCGAGTACTATAATACTTTTATTTTTAAAAATTTTAAAAATAATTTAATAGATTATAAAATAAAAATTATACATTTTAGTTTCAAATTTTAATTACAATAATCGAATTATGAAATTATAATATCTCCTAAAGTACTTAAAAATCTTAAAAAGATATATAAAAAAGATAAATGAAATTATAAAAGAATTAAAGAAGAAAACAATGAGATCAAAAAAAATCATTATAGATTAGATATAAACACTATTTTAAAGGAGCTAGAAAAATTAGGAAAAAGAATATAGAATAATTTTTGATATTTTAGACAATAAAGTAAGTTATTGGACTTTTACCATGAAAACAGGATTATAAATAGGAGTTTATAAATTTTAATGTCCTTTTTCTTTTTTTATTATTTTCTAATAGTGCTTAACATATTATAATTTAAATTTCTATAATTTTTTCATTGAAACATAGCTGAAAATTTAAACAATTATTAAATTGGTGATAATTAACTCAATTGGATATTAATTGTTTTCTCTTGTAAGTTCAAGATCAGCTTTAGCTTTTCTAAATAAATTCAAAAAGCTTTCATCTTCTTTTACTGGGATGACATCAAGTCCTAAATTCTCATGTTCTTCTATCCATTCTTGGTGAAAAACTGGTACTTCAACTTTAATAGGTTCTAAAGTTTTATTAACCAGAATAATATTTCTATATGGAAAGTTTCGCTCAACAATATATCCTCCAAGACTCACTATGTGTTGAGCTCTAACTACAAACTTCATTAAAACACCTTCCAAAAAATTACTAAATATATATTTTTAAAATTATACTTATAAAATAGTACTAATCAATTACAATAGCTAAATCTAAATTCTTAAAACAATGTCCTAAATTACAATAAACCAATTACAATAGCTAATACTCCTAAAATTGATGTGGCAGCTACAACAGGGTAAAATTGCCTATAGGTAAACACTGGAGAGAATGCACTCATTATACTCATCAACACTGGGAAAATAAGGGCAACAGCTATGTTGACAAGTATCCCCCATGACAATATATTTGGGGGAATTCCTATAAAAAGCACTGAAAATAGTACTCCCAATGTGAACATGAAAAATCCTCTAGTTAAATAAAGTACAGACCTATATTTAGAAGAATATTCCATATAAGGTCCTTCAATAACATCTGCTTTAGCTTTTAAAATGCTAAATGGATATTCATTAAGGAGTATCATATAACCAATAAAGAAAACAATAGCTCCAATAATTCCAGCTACTGTAAATATAAATGGACCATTAGCTTGTTGATAAGCAACTATATCAGATAAAAATATACTTTGAGAAATAGCTACTGGTATAAACATAGCTAAATACAGAGGAAAAGATCCAAATGCAATCATTCTGAAAGCTCTTTTTGAGCTAATATCTTCAAGATATGATCTTTCTGTGTCAGGATGAGCAGCTCCTTTAGCTAAATCAGGAAATGGAAGACCTAGTGACATTACAGATTTTGAAAGAGATCCCATTAAAACATAAGCTACTTCTTCAACTTTTAAAAATCCTACAATAGCTATAATACTTGTAAATGCTTTAAACCCATACATTTGCGGAGTTAATGATAATAATATTAAAAACACTGCGAAAAAACATATTATAGGAAGAGATTTGTATAGTGAAGGTAATGGTGAATTTGGATTAAGATTTTCCTTAAATGAAAATTTTAATGGAGCCATTATTCCTGGACTTGTAACAGGAGGTCCAATTCTCTGTTGGATTCTTGCTTGAATATATTTTCTTTCAATACCTGGAAGGAGGGTTCCTATAATAAATGCTAAAGCTAATGTAGAAATCACTGTTAAAGTTACTTGTAAAATTGGGATGTATGACATTTTTATTCTCCTTTATTTAAATTAAAGATCGATTATCTTTATTGCCCTATCTGTACATGTGAAACATGGGTCACATTGTACAATACATAGCTGTGCATCAGTAACATGATCTCCAATACAAGCATATTGCATTGCACCAATATTACTCATTGAAGGTGTTCTAATGACAGATCCTCGAACTCTACCATCTTCAATTGCATAAGAATGATATAAAGTTCCTCTCGGAACTTCAATGTAACTTTTTATAGTATTACAATCAAACATTTCCCAGGATCTATCCACTACAGGTCCAGATGGGAGGTTTTTAATAGCTTGACGAATAATTTTAATAGATTCAGGTATTTCTAAAACCCTCATGAGTAAGTTGGATTTAACATCACCATCATCTAGAGTTATAACATCAAAGTCAAATGGTTCATACTCTTTCATTTTTTCTCTCAAATCTTGAGCTACTCCAGTAGCTCTAAGAGTTGGACCAGTAACCTCTAATTTTATAGCTTGTTTTTGAGGAATTACTCCAATCCCTTCAATTCTGCTCATTACTATTGGATCCAAAACAAATCTATCAGCAAACTTTGTGATTCCTTTTTCAATTTCATCCATGCCTTCAGCTATTTTTTGGATTCTCATTTCATTAAGTTCACATCTTGGTCTTACTCCACCAATGATAGATGCACCATACTGGACCCTATTACCTCCAATCATTCGAAGAAGCTCCATAGCTGTTTCTCTAATGGAGAAAGCCCTCATAGAAAATGTTTCATGACCTAAAACTTCACTTCCATGAGCAAGATATAGAAAATGACTGTGTAACCTTTCTAATTCTTCCATTATAATTCTTATATAGTTAGCCCTCTCTGGAATTTCTATTCCTAGTCCTTTTTCAGCTACTAAAACAGAATTCCAAATATGTGCATTAGAACATATTCCACAAACTTTTTCTGTTAAAGAATTAGCTTTTTCTACAGGAAGACCTTCCATTATTCTCTCTATTCCACGGTGGTTTACACCAATTGTGATTTCAGCTTCTTTAACAATTTCATCTTCCACAAATAGTCTCACTCTATAGGGCTCTAAAGCTGCAGGATGAACAGTTCCCATTGAAATTTCTGTTTCAATTACATCTTGCTTATTTGGTTTCTTTTCTTCTACCATTTAAAAACACCTGATGGTGATTATATAAAATAGCTATTTAATAGCTAATGATTAACAATAACACATTAAGTCAATGATATTTTTATTTAAGAAATTTATTTTCCTCACTTAAACTTAATTAATTTTCCTTATAATCAGCTAATAGTTAACATATTCATTTGGAAAATTTTTAATTTTTTTTATAAAATGAAATATCAGAATAATGTTCTTGAATTTAATTTAAATCAATTATAATAATTTTAATAATATTAATTATATTAATAAATTTTTAAAAAATTAATAATTTATAAGGAGTGCCTTTTTCATGACAAAATTAAAATTTGAATAATTTATTAATATAGCATGAATAACTATCTAATCTGCATTTAATAATTTAGGTAATGCAGCTACAACTCCTGATAAAATGTCTTGTGGTCTAACAGCACATCCAGGTACTTTAGCATCCACAGGTATTATGTTTTCAACTGGACCCATTATTTCTTCAGATGGAATGTCTCCATGAATATTTTTGTAAACTCCACCCATTAAAGCACAAGCTCCTGCAGCTACTACAGCTTTTGGTTCTGGAATAGCTTCATAAATTTTCTTTAAAGGTTCTTCATTAAGTTTTGTCACAGGACCAGTTACTACTAAAACATCTGCTTCACGAGGGTTCCATGTTAAGAAAACCTTATATTGTTCAGCATCAAATTTAGGTGAAAGAACACAATTCACAATCTCGATATCACAACCATTGCATCCTCCAGTATATACTAACATAAGATGTACAGCTCTTGCCCTTGAAAACGACTTAAGGCTCATTAAATCCCTCTTATTAATTATATAATTTTTTGTGAAATTAATTTATTTATATTTTTTATAAATTTTTGCATTTAACAAATTTACAATGTTTTATTAACTTTAATAAATTTAGCATGATTTTATTAACTTTTATTAATTTTATGAAGTTCAGCAAGTTTGTTATTGCCTTCTTTCTTCAATATAGTTTTATCAGATAAAAATTGTGAAATAAATGAAAGTTTATCATCAGAAATTTTAAATGGTTGATTCATAGATTTTTCAAGATTTATTTCTACTTTACCTACATCATTTGGATGTATAGTGGCTTTTTCACCGAATAATGCATAAACTGGGCAAAAATCATGACAATAGTAACAAAAAACACATTTTTCACTGTTTAAATTAGGAATTTGACTTTTAGTCCACTCATCCATTAATTTTTCTGGTGTTTCTAAGTTAGTCATTGTAATAGCTCCAGTTGGACAAGCATTTGAACATCCTCCACAACCGATACAAGCATCAGTAGCTATTTTATCTTTTGGCTTTACTTTGCCTTCTAAAATAGCTTTTCTCATCTCCATATCAGTTACTCTATCAGAAGCAAAAAATATTTTTTTAAAATTGCCATATGCTCCTTCTAGCATTATTCTAATTAAGTTTTTCATTTAAACACCATAATGAATTAATCTAATCAAATTCGTATAATATATTCAATATTAATATAAATCATATTTTTTTAGGTAAATTTTTAATAATTTCTTAATCAAAATTTTTTATAAAAAAATTATTTATTTATCTTTTTAATATAATTTTTTTAATAAAATTTTAAAATAATTCTTATAAACTTTATTATTATTTTAATAATTTTTTTTATATTATTTTATAAAATTTTAAAATAATTCTTATAATCTTTACTATTATTTTAATAATTTTTTTTATATTATTTTTATAAAAT